>UQCM01000079.1 GCA_900539525.1 uncultured Blautia sp. | reverse complement strand
CCTACATGAGCAAAAGGAAAGCCTCGAAGAGGCGATTTTGCGAATGGACTCTGAATAGTTACCATTTGTCGGTAGGTTTCAGGAAAAGGAGGAAGGAATGCAGCGTTTCAGATGGTATTTGGGAATGATCCTGCTTTTTCTGTGGGCAGGAGTTGGCAGTATATCTGTTCAGGCGAAGGATTCCGCCTGTGGATTTGTGGAAAGAGAACTTCTGGTGGTACTGAATCCCACTGTGGAAACGGGAAATCGCAGTTCCAGAAATGCAGTTTTATCAGAGGAATATATGGAAGCTTATGGAATTACTTCCATGGAGGAAAGATGTCTGGTTTTTGAAGACGGAGAGAGCAGGCAGGTGAAAACAGCCCGGGACGGGGGCAGGTCTTCCGGACTGGTGTATTATAAAGTAAAGTTAGAAGAAAATAACGTGCTGGAGGCGGCGAAGGCTCTGGAAGAGCTGGAGAATGTGATATCCGCCCAGCCGAATTATATATATGAGGCGGCAGATGCATGGAATCCGGGTGAACAGGAAGACCCCGCGCTGGAAGCGCAGTGGTTTCTTGAACAGATCGAAGCCCGGGATGCCTGGCGTACACTGGAAGCCGGCGGGAAACAGCCGGGAGAAGATGTGGTGATTGCCCTGCTGGATACGGGCATTTATACAGAGCATGAGGATCTGAAAGAGAGTTTGTGGGTAAATGAGGCGGAACTGTCAGGGACAGAAGGAATCGATGACGATTCCAACGGCTGCACAGATGATCTCTTCGGCTACAATTTTGCAAAGGACAATGCAAATGTGAGTGACAGCGACGGACACGGAACGCAGCTGGCCGGTATCATGGCGATGACAGCGGGAAATGGTGTCGGCGGCGCCGGGGTTGCCTATGGTGCAAAGGTCATGCCGGTGAAGGTGAGTACCAACCGGTATTTTGATACAGATACCGTGGTTCAGGGCATTGCCTATGCAGTGGAAAATGGTGCGGATGTCATCAATATGTCTTTTGGAGGGACACAGGATTCCTGGCTTCTGAGGACGGCGTTGCAGGAAGCATCCTCCAGGTGTATTCTGGTGGCAGCGGCGGGAAACAACGGTTATCCAACAACAGAGGGACAGTTTCCGGCAGATCAGAAGACGGAGGATGTTTACCCGGCGGGATATTCCTTTGTCATAGGAGTTATGTCCCGGGATATGGATGGAAAGCTGTCGGAATTCTCCAACTGGGATTGCGATGTCGAAAAAGGAGCTTCCTATGAAATCGCAGCTCCCGGAAACGGCCTTTACACGACAGGCTATCGGGGAAAATACGAGACCGCAAGAGGCAGTTCCCATGCAACAGCAGTGGTGTCGGCAGCAGCGGCGATCCTGCGCGGGATCTACATAGACAGAAAGGAGTATGCGGCACCCGTTCTTACACAGATGTTTCTGGATTCCCAGAAGGACAGGATGACTTACCGGTATTCGGATGATTTATCTGTGGACTTTCGGTGCCTGAATCTGAAGAGCATCATAGAGTATGCCCTGCAGGAGCATCAGATTGCCGACGGTCTGCCTCCGGAGGGGACCAATCTTACCCGGGAGGAATGCATGCAGCATGAAATCATTCGATTTTGTGTGGCGGCATCGGATAATATCGGGCTTCAGAGTGTACGTCTGTATTATAAAAGCAGCGGGGTAAATGTATATGCAATGCGTGAAATGACCTGCGCATCCGATGGAATCTATCTGGAGGAGGTACCGGCAGATGTTCGGCCGGGAGAGGTTTCCTATTTCTTTGAACTCACAGACGGGGTCTGGTTCACCTACGTGGGAAGCAGGGAAGAACCATTGACGCTTACTGTGAGAGAGAAGGAAGAGGAAACGGAAGAAACAGATGCCAACGGCAGGGATGAAACGTCTTCATCAGATGATCAACAGGATTCTGAAGAATCTGAAGATTCCGGAGGACTTTCCGGGAAAACAGAGCAGCAGAAGAAAGATCTCTCCGGCTGCAGACTGGAATTTGCTGTGCGCAGGTTTGTATATAACGGAAAAAAGAAAAAGCCTGTGTTTCTCATCTATGACGGAGATGTGTGTCTGGAGGAAACGGTTGACTACAGGGTGGTGTGCCCGGGACGCAAGACGGTGGGAACGGGAACCGTGCAGATCTTCGGAACCGGAATGTACAGCGGTTGTCTGACGGGACAGTATTATATATATCCGGGAAAGATAAGATCTCTTCAGATAAAGGCAAAGGCGAATGGGACACGGCTGCTTTGCTGGAGAAGAAGCCGCAGCAGAGTCACAGGTTACGGTATCTATGCGGCAAAGAAAAAGAGCGGTCCATTCAGGAAGATCGGCATGGTGAGAACAAACAGGATCGTTCTTTCAAAAAAGATGGCACGTACATGGAAGTATCTGAAAGTATCAGCCATTTACCGTAACAATGGAAAAGAACTGACAGGAAAGAAAACCGCAGCTGTGAGGATTTAAACGGGAGAAGCTATGGAAAGAAAGTATTATGAAATGAGCGAGATTCAGAGAAACATATGGGATATGATCTGTTCCTGTCCGGATCCTGCAATTGCAAATATAGGCGGAGTCGTAAAGATGCCGGAAGGAATGACAGATGAGAAAGCGAAAGAGATCTCAAACAGAATACAGCAAAAGAATGCGACGCTTCGCCTTCGCCTCGACGAACAGGGAAGATTTTATCTGGCAGCATATGAGCCTTTACAGACACAGATTCTGGATTTCAGAGGGGAATCCAGAGAAGCATTTGACACTGCTGCCAGTCAGTGGTTTCAAAAGCCTCTCACCCTTTATCATGCACAGCTCTGTGATTCCCTGTTTGCCCGCAGGGAGGACGGACTTTATCTCTGGGGGAAATCACATCACCTGATCATGGACAGTACTTCTATCCGTCAGTATATTCTGTGCTACTATCATGAAGAACTTCTGGACAGGGAGGAGGATGTACGCTTCCTTAACTATCTGGAGGAGAAAAAGGAGCCGGGAAAATACAGTGCAAAAATGATCGATCAGTGGAAAGGTGTGACCGTGGACTGGCGTCTCAGGGAGAATGCTTCCGACGGGAAAGCCGAAATCCTGACGGAGGAACTGCCGGTACATCTGACTAAGAAGCTTCAGACAGTCAGCAGATGCCGGAAAGTTTCCATGGAATCCCTGTTGAGCGCCGCCTTGTACACGTATATCGCCAAAGTACGGAACAGGGAAACTGTCGCCATAGGAAAGATGTTTATTAACCGGGTGAAAAATAACCTGGATATGATGGGAATGATGGTAAATACACTCCCGGTGATGGTGAATGTCTGCGGTGAGGAATCTTATCTGGAATTATGCCGCCGGATCCAGGGAGCGAACTTCTCTGTCATGAAATGCCAGAATCTGAGTTACCGGAGCCTGCGAAGACAGTCGGGGCATGAGGATCTGCTGTTTGATATCTGTATTTCCTACCGGAATGACCGTTATCTTCCTCTGGATCAGGCGGACGGAGGTTATGAGTTATTTAATGGCTGTTGCGAGATTCCTCTGCGGATCCTTCTCAATGACAGGATGGATGCGGTATCCCTGTCGTTTATCTACCAGACGGCAAATTATGGGGAGGAAGAGGTTCGGGAGATGTTCCGGAATCTCGTTTACATACTGGAACAGGGATGTGAGGATGCTCTGATCCGCAGGATCAATATCGTAAATCCCGATTATCTGCATATGGTTGCTGAATGTAACGACACAGACAGGTGGACATTCCGACGGAGTCTGTGGGATCATTTCTGCGAGTTTGTAAAGCAGAAGCCGCAGGATCTGCTCTGGGAGGAGAGTGCAGGGCCAGATGCTCTGACGTATGAGGAAGCAAAAGAGGCCATCGACAGGCTTGCTGCCTTTTTGATGCGACAGGGAGTTTCCGGGGGAGATTTTGTAGGAATTGTCCTGAAAAGGGACTATCTGCTGCCGGTTGCCATGATGGCCGTGATGAAAACGGGTGCAGCCTTTCTTCCAATCGGATATTCCGAGGAAGAGAGCATTATTGAGGAATTTGCCGGCTATTGCAAATATGTCATCAGCAGCCGGGAATTACAGATTCCCTGTCTGTTGTTAAGCAAAGAGATTCTTTTAAACCTGCCGCCCAGTGATGGACCATGGATGCACAGAAAAGAAGCAGCCGCATACGGAATCTTTACTTCCGGAAGTACCGGGAATCCGAAGATTGCCGTGATTTCCGAAGAATCCCTGATGTGCCGTCTGGAATGGATGGCAGAAACGTTCGATATGCGGGGCAGGATTCTGCAAAAGACGGTCAATACCTTTGATGTATCTGTCTGGGAGCTGCTGCTTCCGTTTCTGTGCGGAGGGAGAGGCTGTCTGCTTCAGGAGGGAGATGAGCGTTTTCCGGATGCCATCATAAAAGCAATGGCCGGGGAGCAGGTGGAGATCGTCCATTTTGTACCATCGATGTTATCGGCAGTTCTGTCCTATCTGGATACCGGAAGATCCGAGGCGGAGCTTAGGAAGATCCGGACGTCACTGAAGTATCTGATTTCCAGCGGAGAGGCGCTTTCTTCGTCTCTTGCAGAGCGTGTTCAGCGTCTGTTTCCGGATACTGCTCTGGTCAATCTGTACGGTCCCGCCGAGTGTACCATTGATGTTTCCTGCCATCTCTGTGATGGAGGGGAGGAGAGGATTCCCATCGGATATCCGGTCTGGAACACGCAGCTGTATGTCTGGGGAGAAGGGCATCAGGAGCTTCCGCAAGGGGAAACCGGTCAGCTGGTGATCGGCGGGCTTCTGGTGGGGAACGGATATCTGAATAATAAGGAAGAAGAAAAGAAACGCTTCCTTGTACTTGAGGGCAGGCACTATTATCTGACAGGAGATCTTGCAAAGCGTCTTCCGAACGGTGAGATCTGTTATCTGGGAAGAGAGAACCAGGAGACGAAGGTAAGAGGTATCCGTGTGGATCTTGAGGAAATGGAACGGCTGATCCTCTCAGTACCGGGTGTCGAGAGGTGCTGCCTGGTCGTATGGGAGAACAGAATTTGTGTTTTTTATGAGAGCAGCAGTGAGATACCCGGATGGAGAGAGCTTCTGGAGGGCAAGCTGCCCAGAGGAGTGATTCCTAACCGGTTTATCCGCCTGCCCGGACTTCCACTGCAAAGGAGCGGCAAAACAGACAGACGGAAACTGACAGAAATCTTTCAGGAGGAAGAAAAACGCCTGTGTGCCGGAGAGGATATCCGGACGATCGTGGAAGGCCATTTTACAGGAGCAGTTTTTTCAGATCGTGACAATCTTCTGCAGTGCGGGCTTGATTCGATCAGTGCGGCGTTCATCATCTCGGATATGCTGGCTGCAGGGTATGAGCTTAGCTATCGAGATTTTTTTGAACATCCGTCGGTTCAGGAACTGAGGGAATTTCTGGGCAGCAGGAAAAAAGAAGAAAAACAGCCGCAGATTCTGCTGTATTTTGACGGAAACGGAAAGCTTACAGAAGAGAGAATATCAGATCATGTATTGTTTGCGGTACCCTATGCCGGCAGTGAATTTACACTGTTTACGGAACTGGCAGGAAAGCTGTGGAAGAAAGGAATCCAGCTTTCGCTTCTGAATATGGAAACTCTGGAAAAGGAGAGCGTCTGGCAGATGGCAAAAAGAGCAGCAGATGTACTGGAAGATATTCCAGAGTTATCGATTATGGGTTGCTGTGTAGGTTCTGCGGCTGCCATTGCCGTGGCGAAGCTTCTGGAACTGAGAGGAAAAGATGTCCGTCATCTGTATCTGTGCGGTGCACTGCCGTACCAGTGCAGCGCAAAGGGGGAGATGGTATGGGATCTGCTGGGCCAGAGAAAGACAGAGGCGATTCTTTCTGTACTTTATGGAAGCAAAAGAAAGCTTACGAAGACTCAGTGGAGGCGATTTTTGCTGGACAGCCATAAGAGCGGTATGTTCTTCCGTGACTGCAGAATCCGGCTTTGGCAAACGGATGTAAGGCTGATCTACGGAGAAAGAGATCTTCTGACAGCAGGTTTCCCGGTGCGAAAGCATCAGTGGGAGCAGTGGCTGGGAAAAAAATATCCTGTCTGGAGAATAAAGAATGCAGGACACTATATGACGACAACACATGCAGGGATGCTTGCAGAGTTCCTTGCAAAACAGGAGGAAAGATATGTGTGAAATGATAAAGCTTCCTTTTGGAACGTATCAAAGCTATGAACTGTTTATCAATGTGGGGACAGTGGCGGGGATGGCTGTATTTTTGTTCTTTTTATGGAAAGCACGGGGGACGGGCGGAAAGGATATCCTGGCTGCTCTGCCTGCTCTTGTAACTGTTATGTTTGTGGGAAGTTATTTTGGCACTCTCGTTCGGCAGCTTGGATATATGGATTTTCAGGATCTGAAAGAATTATCCGATCATGTGGTCAGACATCTGGGAACACACTTTATCGGGCGTGTGCTGGCGGCAGCCCTGTTCTATCCCCTGATTTACCGGTTGTTTTCAAGGGTGCTGCGTACAGAAGTGACAAAAGAGAAGATGGCGACAGTCCTGGACAGCCTGTCATTCTTTATCGTTATCCAGCATTTCTTCAACCGGCTGTCGTGTCTGATGGCCGGCTGCTGTTATGGAAAACCCTATAATGGTCCGGGTGCGATACGGTTCCCTGATTCGGTGGAAGTGCAGTACCCTGTCTTTCCGTCGCAGATCTTTGAGATGGCAGCTATGGCAGTCATGCTGCTGCTGCTTGTCCGGATTCACCGGAAAGGACGCCATTTATTCGGCATCCTTTTACTGGGATTTGGAACTGTGATCTTTATCTCGGAGTTGTTTATGGATCAGAGAGGATATCTCCAGATTCTGGGAGTAAACTTTATACAGATTACCGCACTGCTTCTCTGTATGATTTCTTTGTTTTATTTCAGAAGATATTCCGGACATACTTCTGAGCAAAAGTAAAAGGAGCTGACAATAGCTCCCATAACTTATTGCTGCGCATCTGCCAGCAGGATGCTGACGGAAAAAACACCGTTTTCATGGCTGAATTTCGCTGTCCCATGATATTTCTCTGCCAGTTTCCGAACACTTGATATGCCATATCCGGAAGAGATATTCTTCGTAGAGAGATAGGTTCCGTTTGTCATGACTGGAGCTTTTCCGTAAGAGTTGTCAATTGTCAGAATCAGAAGGGAACCCTGTCTTTTCATGTGGAGTCTGATGAACCGGGACTTGGCAGGAAGAGACAGGCAGGCGGTCACCGCATTTTCCAGAAGATTTCCAAGGATGATGCAGACGTCAGACTCTTCCATAGGAATGGTTGCCGGGATATTCTTAACAGAAAAATCACAGGAAATCTCATGCGTTGAAGCCATATCATAATAGTAATTCAAAATCGTATTGATCGTATAGGAATTACTGAAATTTTTCATAGGAGATACCTGAATCCGGTCTGTATAACTCTGAATAAGCTCCGCTGCTTCTTTATCCTTTCCATCACAGATCATTGCATAAACCATTCTGAGAATATGGTGCATATCGTGGCGGAGATTCCTGGTGTGTTCCATATTTGCTACGATCTGCTGGTATTGCTGGCTGCTTAAGGCAATCATCTGTTCCAGTGTCTGTTTTTCTCTCTGATTGACCAGAATCTTATGGATCGCAAGAAAAAGTACAAAATAGCTGGAGAGATGCAGGATGTTAAAAAGGAATCTCAGATAAATGCTGTACAGGGTAATCTCATCAAAATCAGGGGTCAGTATGAAGGTTACGCTGTACAGGAGATAAAATGCAATACAGAAAATGCAAATCGTACTCCACATTTTTGAATCCATCATCTTTTTGATCGGAAGCAGAATATTTCTTAAAAAGTACAAAGTCCAGGGAATCACCAGAAACGAGAGCAGAAGCTGGAGGGGATTGTAGATCCCGTTGTAAAGGTAGTTGTCCAGCGGGAACAGCTGGGGCGACAGAAGCATAGCCAGATTCAGCATTTCTGTGACAAACTGTGCGATCGCTATGGCGAAGAAAAAAACCAGCATTTTAATCTGCCAGATGGCACGTACTTCGTACATGAAAAAGATGAAATAGATGATAACAGTTACGAAGAAAAGCGTATTGGTTAACGCATAATCCATATCTGGAAGATACTTGGTAAAAGATATGGACAGGAAGGAAAACAGGGCAGCAAATGCCAATACCAGAAAAGAAAAAAACATCATGACGGTGTTCTTCCTGTGGCGGAAAGAATCTGTAAACGGTGACAGGGAAATCATGGCATAGGGGAAAATCTGCAATAGGTATCCAAGGAAAGTTCGCATCAAATAGTAACTCATAGTTTCACACCGTCCTATGATTGTCTGCGTACAGATGTAAAAAGATAGTTTTCCAGGGAACTTATAATTTTATCACGGTTCATCCTGGAAACAGGTATTTCTTTATTTCCGTGAATTGTGACAAAAGAAGTCGTGTAGCTGAGGATGTATTCCGCATTGATAATGTAGCTGCGGTTTACCTGAATGAACTGTGTTTCATCCAGCTGTTCTGAAATATCGCGAAGAGTCGCATAAAAAGAGTACTGTCCATCCAGTGTATGGATGGTGCAGATCCGGTTCATGATTTCAATAAAAACAATTTTGTTTTGAGGAATCAGAAGCGTCTGTTTTTTCATTTTAACTGTGACAGTCGCTCTGGAGGGCAGCTGGCGTTCAGAAAAACGTGTGATCACTTCGGCAATGTCATCAGGGCTTGCCGGCTTCATGATGTAGTGCAGGGCATTCAGCTGAAATGCTTCGAGGGCATATTCGGGGCTGACTGTTAAAAACACAATATTATGGATATGTCGGAGCTTTAATGCATTTGCTGTTTCGATTCCGCTCAGATCGCCGGGCATGTAAATATCAAGAAAGATAATATCAAACATGGGAAGATCAGGACATTCCAGCAGACTGCTCCCGGATGAAAATAAACGGTATGTAATGTCAATATCTCTGCAGTCACAGTATGCCATCAGGGCAGATGCGGTCTGCTTTTGTTCATTCATATCATTATCACAGATTGCGATATACATAGTGCACACCTCGGTTTCTAATTTGAGTGACCCCGGAAATATCAGGATCAGGAATAATTGTTTCAGGCATTTGAATATTCCGGGTTATATTTCATAATAAAGAGTTCCAGACTCTCTTTCAGTACTTCTATCTGGGATTTCAGATAAAACTCATCCTCGAACAATGCGTAATGTACGCAGGCTCGAATCAGAATAAAAATCAGTGGTGTCAGTTTTTGATAGGGAATACCGAGCTTGCCTTCTAAGAGTTTTGCGTATTCGGTATATCGTTTGTCAACACCTGCAAAGAATTTCTGACCGTATTCTCTGTATTTCGGGTGCGTATACACTTGATACATCAGTCTGTACTTCTTTCCATGTTTTTCTGCCGTCCAGTATGGTATCTCGTCAATAAACCGCCATAAGTCCGGCACATCGGTTGGAGTTTTCGACATAAAGTCCTGCTCCACCTTGCTCATACAGTATTCGGTGGATTGGATAATCAGATCATCTAAATCCTTGAAATACGTATAAATCATAGATGTGTTATATCCGCAATATTTAGCCAACCCCCGAATACCGGTGCCGTGCAATCCTAAATCGGCAAAACCGTCATAGCATTTTTCCATAAGTTCGATTTTTTTGGCATGCCATTGTTCTTCTGTATAATTCGCCATCTAATCGCCCCTTTTCATTCAAATCGTTCGTTCTAAATAAAAGTATAACATACATCTGATGAAATTGCAATATGTTGGTTTACGTCGATTTTGAGAGGTTACTGTTCACTCAGTGACCAGTAACACGCTTCGCGATGCACAGATATGATGCATTCTGCATCATATC
>UQCM01000078.1 GCA_900539525.1 uncultured Blautia sp. | reverse complement strand
TTGTAAAACCAAATCTGATGCAGATGCACAGCAGCTACGTTGTGACTGACCCGAAGGGCTATACTTGGAGAGGATAGAGAAAGGGTGTGTCACACGAGATAAAAGTACATAACGAAGGGAGGTTAAAACCGTGGCAAAGAAAGAAGAAATCAAAATCACAGCGTTGTATGAGCGACTGTCCAGAGATGATGAACAGGTCGGAGAATCCAACAGTATCCAGAATCAGAAAATGTACCTTGAAGAATATGCCCGTCAGCATGGCATGAGAAATATCCGGCATTTTTCGGACGATGGGTACAGCGGTACGAACTTCAATCGTCCCGGCTTTAACGCCCTTCTGGAAGAAATTGAAGCAGGTCATGTGGCTGTCCTGATCGTAAAGGATTTAAGCCGTTTTGGCAGAAACTACCTGCAAGTCGGTTACTATACCGAGGTTGTTTTCCCGAAAAAGGGCATCCGGTTTATCGCCATCAACAACAGCGTGGACAGCGCAAACCCCTCAGACAATGACCTTACCCCGTTTTTGAACATCATGAACGAGTGGTATGCGAAAGATACCAGCAATAAAATCAAGGCGGTATTCAAAGCCCGGATGAAGAACGGTATGAGGTGCAGCGGTTCTATCCCCTATGGATACAAGCGCACCAAAGATGACAAGCAGCAGCTGCTCGTGGATGAACCGGCTGCCGAGGTTGTCAGGAAAATCTTCCGTCTGGCTTGTCAGGGCATTGGAGTGACTTCCATTGCTGAAATGCTGTCAGCAGAAAAGATACTGATACCGTCTGCTCATGCCGCCAAGTATTTTCCTGAAAATTGCAGACATAGCGAGGTTGCAGACCCCTACCGCTGGAGTGCAACCACCGTAGGGTACATTCTGGACAGGCAGGAATATCTGGGACATACGGTACTGGGCAAATCCATCTGCGAGAATTTCAAAACGAAGCAGCGCAGAGCCGCCACAGCCGATGAACTGATGATTTTCCCCGATACCCATGAAGCCATCATTGAACAGGACACATGGAATATTGCCCATAAACTGCGGTTACAGAAGCGTCCGAAAGCAGTCAATGGAACCTATACCCACCGTCTGTCGGGCTTGATTTACTGTGCAGACTGCGGCGCAAGGATGAATTTTTGCAGCCCGGACAGGGTGAAAAGCGGAAAACGGTTTGATTCAGATTCAGCTTTTCAGTGCGGAAATTATCGGAATACTGTCGGTCAATGTGTATCCCATTTTGTCAAAACATCGGTTCTGGAAGCGGTAATTTTACAGGCAATTCAAGCGGTCAGCAAATATGCCCTTGAAAATGAAGCCGAGTTTGTTGCCCAGCTCAAAAGCATCTGGAATGAAAACCAGAGCAAGAACACAGACAGCGGACAGCGGGAACTGGAAGAAGCCAGAAAGCGCATGGCAGAGCTGGACACCATGATTCAAAACCTGTACGAAAGCTCCGTGAAAGGTGTACTGCCGGAACGACAGGCGCAGCGCATGATCCAGCAGTACGATGAAGAACAAATTCTTCTGGAACGGCGAGTACAGGAGCTGGAAAGCCAGATTCAGCAGGAAACCGTAAAGAAAGCGGATACTGAGCGTTTTCTGGCACTGGTCAGAAAATACCGTGACTGCACAGAACTGACCGATGCCATGCTCTACTCCTTCATCGACCGGGTGGAAGTTCACAAAGCAACTGGCGGGCGCACCATCTACCGCCAGCAGAACATCGACATCCACTTTAATTTCATCGGCAGCTACTACCCACCTGTTGGAACTGTGTCCGAGGAAGAACGGATTGCCGCCATAGATGCGGAGCAAAAACGGAAAAAGCAGGAAAAAGGCAGACGAGCCAATGAACGCAGGAAACAGAAAATAGAAGCCCTGCGACTGGCAGCAGAAGCCGGTGATCCGGAAGCGATTGCCCAATATGAGCAGCATTTGAGCAAACTGCGGGAGCGAAACCAGAAGTACCGCCAGAAAATTCGGGAAGCCCGAGAAGCTGACCCGGAATATCTCCGGCAGTTGGGTGAAAAGGAGCGTATCCGTCAGGAAAAGCTGCTGGAAGCCGAGCGTAAGCGTATAGAACGAGCTACCCGGAAAAAGAAACTGTCACGAGCAGAGCTGAAAGAAAAAGCCAAAACTGACCCGGAAGCAGCCGAGCAATGGGCGGCAATGAAAGCCAAAGAAGCCGAAGCCCGGCAGCGCAAAAAGGAGCGTGAAGAAGCCCGGATAGCGTCAGACCCGGAGTATGCGGCTATGATGGCAGAGCGTAAGGCTGAATATACCCGCACACGGACAGCCAAACGCAAGGCTGAACACGATGCACTGGTTGAGCTTGCCAGGACTGACCCGGAAGCTGCCCGACAGCTGGCTGAAAAGCGGAAATACCAGAGCGAAGCAACCACAAAATCCCGTCAGAAAATGAAAGCGGCGGCAGAAGCCGGTGATCCCGATGGTATCAGGCGTTATGAAGCCTACCTTGCCAAACGCAGGGAGGATTATCATAAAAAGAACCAAAGTAAGGAGGAAATTTCAGCATGAAAGAGTTAAAACCGAGAATCCACGAAAACGGCATGGACTATGTGCTGGTGGGCGATTACTATGTGCCGGATTTGAAGCTGCCGGAGGAACACCGCCCCATTGGTCACTGGGGACGGCTGCACCAGTCCTATCCGAAACAGTTTCGCCCGATGGTTTACAGTGACCTGCTTTTGTCCGGCAAGCTCCACACTGTCCTTGCCGATCTGAACGAACAGGCAACTGACAGGCTAAACTTGATTATCCGTCAGATGGCAGAATCCGAGGGCGTGACCGAAGCCATGAAAGCTGAAAATCAGATGTTGTGGGTGCAGTCCATGAACTCCATCCGCAGCCGGGCTGAGGAAATCATCAAGGCAGAGTTAATCTACTGCTGAAGGGAGGTGGTGTCATGATTTTGGAAGAAATGTACAGCGGGAGGTTTTATCCATGTGAAACGGTTGTCCCTACATCGGAAGTATACCGCAAGGCGGTCAAAGCCTGTGAGAAACTGATGGAGCAGCTGTCCCAGCGGCTCAGCAAAGAGGACTATGAGCTGGTGAAGGAACTCCGGGCGCAGACAGCAATCGCTCAATGTGAAGAAAGCGAAAGCCACTTCAAATACGGCTTTTCTGCTGGGTTAATTGTTCAGCATGAAGCCTATGAACAGGTCAATGGGGAGAAATAGCCATGTTTCTGATAAAGCTGTTGGCGTTGCCGCTGGTAGCAGTTGTGACCCTGATTCAATGGGTGGCAATCTTTCTGACTTCCTTTTCTGCTATCCTGTTTGACCTGCTGGCAGGGATTATCTTCATGGTTACACTTGCCGGGCTGATGTTTGGAGTGTGTACTGGCATAGAAGCATTGAAAATGCTGGCAGTCAGCTTTGCAATCTTCATCATCCCCCAGATAGCGGAATGGCTGATTGAAAGAATTGTAGACTTAAACTACGGACTGCGTGATTTTATCAAGTCCTGACCCGACAATTTCATATCGTTCACAAAGCGACAGGTATTCCTATGGGAACTATCTGCCGCTTTTATTTTTATCAACTTCAAGGAGGACTATTTTATGAAAATGAGCATTGGTGAAAAGAAAATCCTGTTTGTCTTTGGCTGCCCCAACCGTGAAGCAACGGTGGATCGTCTGTATCAGGTGGCAGACCTGATTCCCGACCCTGCCGGAAGGAAAGCCGTGGAAGTTCTGGCTGAGAAGCTGGACAGCGAAGGTGTAGAAAAGTGGTATCGCTGCTTCTTCTACAATATGAAGCTGGAGATGGAAGCCTATTACCGGCACAAGGCTATTCTGAATCGCATCGTGGGCGGCAGTATGGAGGTTGACAATGACGAGATTGACGAAGATTGAGAAAGAAACCATCATCCTGTTCAACGAGGGAGAAAGCACTGCCAGCATCTACACCTACAATGCCGGGCTGAAAAAGCGACTGGCTGCGTTCAGTAAAAAGTATCCTGACCTATGCCAGCTGGAAAAACCGGAGCATCTGGGCGGCGTGTCCTATTTGATCGACAAGTCCCGGCTGTCCATCCGCTTGCAGCCGCCATACAGCGAGGAGCGCAGGCAGAAAGCCAGTCAGTACGCCCGGCAAAATGGTTTCAGCGGTAAGGCGAAGTAATGTAGCAATAAGGGTTGATTTGCGGTCAGAATGTCGGGTCTGCACCCGATGTTCTGACCATTACATATCGCCGGAGCAAAAAGTATCGGCTACCCACAAATGTGCGAAAATAAGCGTTACTAAAGCAGGAATATATGATTTTATCGGTATATGCATGCATTGATTTATTCACATCTGCGTGATATAATTTTCAGGGTAAGGAGGGCTGGGTATGGCTGTAACATATAAGAAATTATTTCATTTGATGATTGACAGAGGTATCAGTAATGCGGAATTGATGGAACAAGCAGGTTTTAGTGCAAATATCATAACCAGATTGAAGCGTGACAACTACCTTTCCCTTGATACGATTGAAAAGATATGCCGGACATTGAATTGCGGTGTTGATGATATTTTGGAATTTACCCCAGAGATAAAGAAGATTGGAGGAAACACGCATGGCTAATTTGTCTCAGCAGAAGCGACAGAGAATGCTTGAATTTTTACAAACCATTCGAGAAGAACATAAGGACGATGACGATGTTTTGATTGCCATTGGAGAAATAGAAAGCGAATTAAATGCAAAGAAGTACGGACTTGTGTGGGAACAGCATGAGGAAGCCGTTGATGTACAGATGCGTGATAATATACCTGTATTTACCGAATGTGCAGACAAAGAAATTTTTGCTGCTCCAGGCGAGAAGTTTAATTTTCTTTTGGAGGGTGATAATCTCCACAGCTTGCGTTTGCTGGAAAAAACACACTTAGGAAAAATTGACCTTATTTATATAGATCCACCATATAATACTGGAAATCAGGATTTTAGATATGATGATGTGTATGTTGATGAACTTGACACGTATCGTCATAGTAAATGGCTTAGTTTTATGTCGGAGAGATTAAGAATTGCGGCAAAATTGCTGGCTCCGCATGGCTTTATTTTTATAAGCATTGACGATAAAGAAGCTGCTCAATTAAAGCTGCTTTGTGATGAAATATTTGGAGATGCAAACTATGAGAAAACAGATTATATTCAAGTCCGTTATCCAGATAAGACGTTAAAATCTGATATGAAATATCACAAAGAAATTGAACAGGTGCTTGTATATCGAAAGAGCGACAGTGCCACTCCGTATCTTCAGCCACAAGAATATGACTATGAAAAGTTTGTTTATTCTGTTAATGAGTTAGCTCCTGGCATTGAAATACAGTTAGGAGGCAAAAAAGTGGTTGCATTTCAAAAGGGGGAGTGGGAACTCGTAAAGCATAAAGAGGGATTCAAGGAGGGATTGAAAGAAATTTGGGCAACAGGAACTATACTGAACGGTAATTCATCAGGACGCTTTTTCAGAGATTATTTGGATGGAAGAAAAGAAAAAGATGGACTTGGTGTTCTCTATAAAGTCTATGGAGTTGGAGATGATAGTTTCGATTATCGCTATTTTTCAGGTCCACAAAAAGTTACTGCTACAAAAGGAAAATATTATCAAGGAGTTCCGGTTGATAAAATGGAAGAAGGTTCAACAAAGGTATCTCCTATTCCAAACTTTTATGATATGGCAGGAGATTTTGGAAATATTCGCCATGAGGGTGGAATTCCCTTTAACAGTGGGAAAAAGCCGATAAAATTGATGAGTATGTTTTTGAACTATTTCAAGCAAAAAGACATCACTGTATTAGATTTCTTTGCTGGTTCAGCATCTACTGCTCATGCGGTTCTTGCATTAAATCAGGCTGACGGTGGAACACGAAAATTTATTATTTGTACTAATGACGAAAATGATATATGTACAGAAGTCACATATCCACGTATTTCCAATGTTATCAATGGCTATGCAAATACCAAAGGCATTCCTGCAAATCTTAAATATTATCGAACCGATTTTGTGCCTAAAGATGCAGAAGAGGTCAGTGAGGAACTTCTTTCACATATTGCTGAAATGGTGCAGTTGGAAAATGGTGTGAAGTTGGACGGACGGGAATATATTCTTGTCATGAGTGATGATGAAGCGGATGTTTTAGAACAGCATTGGAGTGAATATACCGATGTAAAAGCGTTGTATGTTTCAAAGAACGTGCTGTTTACCACGAAACAGAATGCTTTGTTCAAAAATGTTGAAATTCATACTATTCCCGATTATTACTTTAAGTTTGAAATGCAGGAGGTGGGCGAAGCATGGTAAATCCCGGATTGACAATCAAATTGTTTGACTTTCAGGAGCAGGCAGTTCTTAAATTGCTTGACCTCACTGCAAAGCCAACCAGTAAACAGACGGTCG
This sequence comes from uncultured Blautia sp., assembly GCA_900539525.1. Classification (GTDB taxonomy): domain Bacteria; phylum Bacillota; class Clostridia; order Lachnospirales; family Lachnospiraceae; genus Hominisplanchenecus_A. The sequence goes on along the minus strand of UQCM01000078.1, from coordinate 4,444 downwards.
TTATGAAAGCCCCGACTGGTTCCGGTAAGACAATCATACTTATTGATTATGTTGATGAGTATCTGACGAATGTTAATAATAACACAGCATTTATCTGGCTCTGTCCCGGCAAAGGAAATCTGGAAGAACAGAGTCGGGATAAAATGCAAAAAATTGCGCCACACCGTACTACACAGAATTTGTTTGATTCTTTGCTGAATGGCTTTACTCCGGGCAGTACCACTTTTATCAACTGGGAATTGGTAACGAAAAAAGGTAATACAGCTATTCGTGATAGCGAGCGCAAAAACCTTTTTGAGCGTATCGCAGATGCTCACCGTAACGGAATTGAGTTCATTGTGATTATTGATGAGGAACACTCAAATAACACTGCCAAAGCAAAGGTAATTATTGATGCTTTTGCAGCAAAAAATATAATTCGTGTTAGTGCTACGGCGATTGAGAATAAACGTTACGAATTTTTTGAGATTGATGAAATAGATGTAATTGATGCTGGATTAATTACTAAAGCTCTTTACGTCAATGAGGGAATTTCTGATAATCTTGAAATAACGGATGACTATGACTACCTGCTTGATCTTGCAGATGCTAAGAGAAAAGATATTGCTAAACGCTATCAGGAAATTGGGAAAAACATCCGTCCGCTGGTTCTGATTCAATTTCCAAATGGTCAGCCGGAAACTATACTTGCGGTTGAGCAAAAACTTGAAAGTATGGGCTACACCTATAACAATGGCATGGTTAGCAAGTGGATGAGTGAAGATAAAAAGGACTTGCCAGATAATCTGACAGAGAACGATGGGATTCCTGTTTTTCTACTCATGAAACAGGCTATCAGCACCGGATGGGATTGCCCACGAGCAAAGATTCTCGTCAAATTGCGTGAAGGCATGAGCGAGAGCTTTGAAATTCAGACAATCGGACGTATTCGCCGTATGCCCGAAGCAATTCACTATGAAGATGATTTACTTGACTTCTGCTATGTTTACACATTTGACGAAAAATACAAAGCTGGTCTACTGGCAGATATGGACAAGGCATATGAAACACGCAGACTTTTCTTAAAGGATAAATGCAAGACATTTACACTTGAAAAGGAGATTCGTGACCAAGATTTTGATGGTCTTGGAGAGCGTGAAGTGCTGAATAAAATATACGAAGCATTGGTTAAAAAGTATGGTTTAAGCGGCGATAAAGCAAATAACAAAATGCGTTTTATGGCTGCTGGCTATCAGTTCGGAGATGAAATCATCGGTCATGCTCTGTACGGTCAATATATTCGCACCGATACGGTAATGGAAAGCCATAATTACTATACTACTCGGAAACGTGTAAATACGCATAAACATGGCATGGATTTGCTTCATTGTGTGGATTCAATTAAGAGCACTATTGGTATGCCGACTGCTAAGGTAAAAACCATCTTGGAACGACTATTCCGTAAAGGTGGCAATTCTTATCGGAAACTTTTATCGTTGGATACCACAGAGTTTTATGCTTTCATAATCAACAACGAGCATAAATTGAAAGAAGAATTTCGTGAAGTGACTTCTGATATGGCAGTGCAGATGAGTCTGACGCTTCACCCGAAAAAATCTCAATTTCACATTCCTGAACAAGACTTCTTTAAGTATGACCCCGGCGTAAAATCCGAGGTAGAGTATTTGAGCAACGCTTATCACGAATATACTTCTGGTTATGCAACCAGTCTTGTACGAAGCACCTCAGAAATTCTGTTTGAGCAGTATTGCGAAAATCAATCAGATATTGAGTGGGTATATAAAAATGGAGATACTGGGCAGCAATATTTCTCGATTGTTTATATTGACGCTTTACAGCACCAGTGGCTATTTTATGCAGACTATATCGTAATGAAAAAAGACGGAACAGTGTGGGTTATTGAAACCAAAGGCGGAGAAAGCAAAGGGCAGGATAAGAATATTGATAAGCAGATTGAGAACAAATTCAATGCTTTCAAGAAATACGCTGAGGAAAAGGGATTGCACTGGGGATTTGTTCGTGATAAGGATAATCAGCTCTATATCAACAATACCGTTTTTTCAAAAGATATGTCGGATGAACATTGGATACCGTTAAAACAAGAGTTTTGACGAAGCCAACGGGCAATGCAAGTTATCTAAATTGAATAATGTTCAAGCCAAAGGCGATCAACCGTAAAAAGTTGGTCGCTTTTGTTTTGCCCATTATTCAGAAAGGAGCCTGATCCCATGAATGAAAAACTGGAAAAACTGAGCCGCCAGAGAGCCGCAGCCGAGAAAAAGCTGATTGCCGCCCAGCACAGAGAGAAGCAGCTGGAGCATGAGCGGAAACGCCTGACACGGAGTGAGAGAACCCACCGGCTTTGTACTCGTGCAGGGATGCTGGAGAAGTTTCTGCGTGAGCCTACCTTGCTGACCGATGATGATGTGATGGAGCTGCTGACCTTCCTCTTTCACGGCGAAGCCGCCCAAAAGAAGCTGGACACACTGATTGAGGAGCGGAGAAAAATGCTGACAACGGACGGCAGCGAGAACCCCTTGTTTTAACAAGGGCGCAATTATACACCATCTAAAGATGGTGATTGCGTTCTGCCGAAAGCCCATTGCATGGAGCTTGATGATTTCCGCAAAAGTCCCTTGCTCCAATCATCCAGAGGAAGCTACACTTCCCCTGCGCTGGCTTTGCCAGCTACCCCTTTGTGGACTTGCCGCCGAGGAACGATTGCAAGCAATCATTCCCCGACAACAAGTGAATATCCCTCGCCCGACCGTGCTGAAAAGTATCGGTCTTTTTTTGTACCATCGAAAGGAGGTTCAACCAAAGATGCCCGTACCACATTTGGAAATCCGCATCGTCCAGCGAAGCAAGGGTAGCTCTGCTGTTGCCGGAGCTGCCTACCAAGCCGGAGAAAAGCTGTTTTCCGAGTACGACCAGAAGATGAAAAACTACCTTTACAAGAAAGAGGTGGTTTACACAGAGGTCATGTTGCCCACCAATGCCCCACCCGGATATGCTGACCGAGCAACACTTTGGAACGCAGCTGAGGAAGTAGAGAAGCAATGGAATTCCCAGCTTGCAAGGCGATTTGTGGTTGCCTTACCAAGAGAAGCACCGACCGAAATGTATCCGCAGATGATGCAAGAATACTGCCGAGAGCATTTTGTGTCCAAGGGAATGTGCTGTGATTTTGCAATCCATGACCCAGATCCTCCCGGACACAATCCCCATTGCCATATCATGCTGACCATGAGAGCCATTGATGAAAACGGAAAGTGGCTGCCCAAGAGCCGCAAGGTTTATGACCTTGACGAGAACGGAGAGCGTATCAGACTTCCCTCCGGCAACTGGAAAAGCCACAAGGAGGATACCGTTGATTGGAACGAGCAGTACCATGCCGAGGAATGGAGACACGGCTGGGAGATTGTTCAGAACAAGTATCTGGAACTTGCCGGAAGTCCTGAGCGAGTGGATATGCGCTCTTATGAACGGCAGGGACTGGATAAGATTCCGACCGTCCACATGGGAGCCGCCGTTTCTGCGCTGGAACGCAAGGGCATTGAAACCAACATTGGCAATCTCAACCGAGATATTAAAGCTGCCAACCGTATGATGAGTGCCATCCGCAGCACAATCCGCAATCTGCGAAATTGGATTGCAGACATTATGGAAGCGACCAAGGAAGCCTTTGCAGAAACGGAAGTACAGTCAAAGAACACTTCGCCCGATCTGGTTCTTCTGCTTCGTGACTATCTGAACTTGCGAAAGGCAGAACGCAGCGACTGGTCGAGGTACGGTCAGCAGAAAGGCACGACCGATGATTTGAAGGCAGTCTCCAAAGCCATCATCTATCTGAAAGAGCATGAGCTTTTCACGCTGGAAGATTTGGATGCAGCCCTGCAAGGAATGAGTGAGAAAGCCAAGGGCATCCATGCCGACATGAAGAAAGCATCCGCTCGCATGAAGGTCATTACCGGCATTCAGAACGCCGTGGCAGATTGCCAGACCCACAAGGCGGTTCATGACAAGTATCTGAAAATCGGCTGGAAAGCACGACAGGCAGTGTTTGCAGAAAGCCACAAGGACGAGCTGGACAGCTTCAACAAAGCGTTCCGCTATCTCAAAAAGCAGGGCGTGGATTTGAATGTCAATCTGGATTCCCTGCAAGCGGAGTACAGCAAGCTGCAAACGACCTACGCAGAGCTTTCCGAACAGCTTGCCGCTGCCAAGGAGGAATTGCAGCCGATGAAAGATATTCGCTATTGGGTCAGCAAAGTCCTCACGCCGGAGCAGTCCGAGGCCCTGAAGAAGCCCGAACCGAAGCACTCCGTCACGGAAAAAATGAAGTTCCTGCAAGAGCAGAGCAGCAATCAGCAGGAGCAGAAAACCCCGCAACAGAAAAAACAGAATATGGAACTGTAAGGCACTTGCCGTTTTCATTGTGAAA
>UQCM01000077.1 GCA_900539525.1 uncultured Blautia sp. | reverse complement strand
TATCTATAGACTTATTTTAGATATTTGCCTTGTCTACTTGACAGGGGGCTGATCATTCCCGGGTGCCTCATGGTTCTATGCCGATCCATCCAATCAGCTTTAAAATCCCTGATCCGGCACAGGTGCCATATAGTTGCTGGAAAACATGATCTGTGCAGTAATGTCAAACGGTACCAGTGCTCCCGTAGGAGGTGTATTCAGAGATACGTTGTCTGTCGGCAGCCATACGTTTGCCGCCTTGTTCAAACGGAAGCCGATGCGGATTCCCTGCCAGTGTTCCATCACCGTCTGTTTACCGCCGTCCGTTTCCTCTGTATATCTCTGCGGGCATACGGTGATATAGCCGTTTGCAAGATCTCCACAATAAACATATTCGTCCATGACGATCTTCCATTTTGTCTTATCTGCCATTCCGCCTTCCGGTGTGTAATTGTTGTAAGGTGTCGCCCCCTTCAGATAAGCACGGGAAGCAAAATCTGTAACATTGATAACTGTTCCGTCGGTTGCAATCACCTGCTTCATTCCATAATCACGCAGCTTCTGCTTCTGGGGAACGCTTAATTTATAATTATTACCTGTCACAGTGCCGGCACCGTTCATCAGATCATCGAGCATCGCATAAGCAACACTGCTGTAATCGGATATTCCCCGGTATTCGTAATTGTCCAGAGCAACCACATACAGGGCTCCAATAACAAACGGGTCATCACAGTTCTTGATTACATATTCTACCTGTGCCTCTGTTGTCGGCCATGGATTGAAGCTGACATACTTTCTGGTAAGCTCCTTTGGGATAATGAGATCCTCATTCGTCTCCTCATCCTTATAAGAATATTGTCCGATAAAGGTCTCTTCCGTTACTGTCCAGACGACGCGGGAATCAGGGGTTGGATCCGGGGTCGGAGTCGGATTCGGAGTCGGTGTCGGATTTGGTGTCGGGCCCGGTGTCGGATTTGGTGTCGGGGTTGGTGTCGGGGTTGGTGTTGGATTCGGAGTCGATCCCGGATTCTGGGATTCCACACCCTTCACGGTAACATTGATCACTTTTTTCACAGCCTTTCCTTTTTTGTTCTTACTTTTTGCAGTAATCGTAACTTTTGCGCTGCCGGCTCCTTTGGCCGTGATCTGAATCGTTGATGCACCGCTTTTTGCCTTTTTCGACGGTTTCTTTGTAATCTTTACGGCAGCCACACTCTTATTTGAAGATACCGCCTTTATTGTAAGATCTTTCGCAGCAGCTGTTTTCGTGCTTTTTACCGTTGCTTTTACCGTTGCCGAAGCTCCTTCTTCAAGTGTAAGTTTGCTCTTAGACACAGACATACTTTTTACAATCTTCTTTGCCGCAGCCTGTACTGTCCCCTCTGTTGCAGCTGAAGCTGCGAAAAGCAGCATGGCAGACGACAGCAGAAGTGCCGTTATCTTTTTTAAATTCTGAATTCCTTTTTTCATGATTCTCATCTCCTTTTTTATTACCTGTCTCTCCATTCCTGAAACAGTTCTACTTCTTATAAATCACATTAACAGGAAGCAGCGGACAGTTTACCGTGGTGATTACACCATCTTCCAGTGTTGCCGTCGTGGTAAAAGTGCCGTCATCATCATCCAGAACCAGTTTCAGTATTTTCCCTTCCAGAGTCCAGCTTACGGACATGTTTTCACTTTCCATGCACAGGATACCTTTACCGCCGCTCTTAAGCTCAATGTAATTCTCTTTTTCAAAGATCTCGTCGGGCGGATTCCATGAACCGCTTCCATCACCTGCAATCATATCCGGAACCCATACCCGGTAAATATTATATTTTCCGGTTATTCCATCAGGATCCGGGGTCGGCGTTGGGTCCGGAGTCGGTGTCGGATCCGGGGTCGGCGTTGGATCCGGAGTTGGCATTGGATTCGGGGTCGGCGTTGGATTCGGGGTCGGCGTTGGATCCGGGGTCGGCGTTGGATCCGGGGTCGGCGTTGGATCCGGGGTCGGCGTTGGTTTTGGACCCGGAACATTCGCTTCCGCCTCCTTTACGGTGACGGTAAGAATCTTCTGAACAGCCTTTCCTTTCTTGTTTCTTTGCTTCGCAGTGATCCTGACCTTTGCGGTGCCGGCTTTCTTGCCGGATATCTGAATCACAGATTTCCCGCTTTTTGCTTTTGCTTTACCGGACGGCTTCTTAGCGATTTTTACAGAGACTGTACTCTTGTCCAAAGATACCGCTTTTACTGTCAAATCCGCTGGCACCGCTTTTTTTGTACTTTTAACTGTGACTTTTACAGATGCGGTTGCACCTGTCTGAAGCGTCAGACTGCTTTTTGAAACAGACATACTCTTAATAATCTTCTTCGGCGCAGCCTGTACCGTGCAGTCAGTGGATGTCACAGCCATGACAGATATCAGAACAAATGACAGCAGCAAAGCAAAAATTTTCTTTAATTTTCTTCCTTTGTTCATTCATCATTCTCCTTTCCCTTCTTCTCCTCCATCTTGAAACGGTATGGAGAATAGAAGACATATTTGGTAACTGTTCAGATCCCATTCGCCAGACCGCCTCTTCCGGGCTTTCTTATGCTTCCAAACAGGTTCCAAACAATTATTATATTTTTTCAATATTATTTTCATATAAAAAAAAGGGGATGTATATGATACATTGTAGTATTTTTCGTTATATTTGCTCAAAATACTACTCTGTGGTAGACAAAATGCACAATATAGGGCAAACTATATTGCGCATTTTTGTAAATGATGCTTTTTGAATAAATCCGAAAGCAGTGACTGATACTATTCCATATTGATTACAATTCCACTGACTCTGGCCTTGATCGCAAGTTCCGTCCGGCTCTCACATCCGGTCTTTTCCATCATATGCCGGATATGATTTTTTACAGTATTTTCTGTGATATTCAATTTTCTGGCTATGGCGGCATTCGATATGCCGGTGGTCATCACCCGCAGAACCTCCAGTTCCCGTTCTGTAAATTCCGCACTGCTGGCAAGTCCCAGGCGCACGGTAGGTGGACTGTCCGGATAAACGGACTCTCCTGCCATCGTACGGTCCATCACATCGAGAATCGTCTCCCTGGATGCCTCCTTGTACCAGAAGCTCTCAATACCGATCCTGCGCGCATGATCCATCCATGAATATTCCGGCATGGAGGTAACAGCTATGATCTTAATATCAGGACAGTTCTTCTTGATCCTGGCAGCTGCATCCAGTCCATTTGACCCGTCATTCATCAGGATATCCATAAGTACAAGATCAACCGAATGCTTCAGGACAAAAGCATCCGCAAAGGCGGCTGATTCGATCGAATAGACAACCTCATAGCTTTCACTGGATTTCACATACATTTCAAATAGCTGACGTGAAATAAACTGATCATCCACAATCATTACTTTTGTTTTTTTCATCCGCATTTTCTCCTTTTGGAAGTCTGATCCTCAGGATAAAGCGGGGTTTACTTTCGATCGACATCTTTCCACCCGCACATTCCACTGCAAACCTGAGATTCAAAAGTCCTCCTGTCTCCTTCACCTCGTCTGACGGAGGTTTTCCATCATTGCACAGCTCAGCTGTCACTCCTGTTTCATCTTTCCTGATAGAAAGAAAAATCCTGCTGCCATGTGCATGTTTTACTGTATTTGTCAGACATTCATGCAGTGCTGTGATCAGAATCTCCCTGCACCCTTTCCCCTCAGGAAGTTTTCCGTCCAGGACCATCTCTACATCAAGAGCTTCTGCCGCTTTCTGCAGCTGTTCCCATCCGCTGCTCTGTTCTGGAGAGAAAACCTCATTTCTCAGTGCTGTCACTATATTTTTCCAGAGAAGGAGAAGCCTCCCCCGGTCACGCCTCTCCCGTGGCTGCACAAGGAAAGAGCGGAAGGCAAGCAGTGAACGCCCCACATCGTCATGAATCCGTATCTTCGCATTCAGAATCTCCTCTTCTCTTGTAATACGGTTCACTTCAAGGCTGTATGCACGCAGGCGCCCATTGATCTCGCCCAGTCTCTGATTCCTCTTTTCCAGTTCACGGCCAAGACAATACTCCCCTGTCACATCATAGGCAGCAAGCTCATGTATCTTTACGCGTCCGATCATCAGGATCTTTCTCCTGAAATCCCATACCTTCCCGTCCCTGGTACGAATCATTACGGTGGGGTCCGTACGGATGAGCACCGTATCTCTCTTTCCCTTTCCGCTTTTCAGGTTGTTCCAGAATCTTTCAGCATTCAGCAGCTCAGAATCATACAACATACTGCTAAGCCTGTTCATCTGTACATTGACCAGCAGGGGCTGTCCATCTCTGTCAAAAAAGCAGATTCCATCCGGGAGAGCATCCATGCTTTCTTTGATTGCTCCCGGTGTGAGTGCAGGTTTCCTTCTCTCTCCGAGAAATCGAAGTGCCAGGATCTCACATACAGACAGAGCCGCCAGGATCAGAGCCAACATCAGATAAGGAAGTCTGCCGATCGCCTCTGAAATGAAGGTAAAAGGGATTCCATCTCTCAGCTGCACATTGACGTCATCAATTCCCTGTACGATAAAAATTACAATCACGAACAGAATATTAACTGCCAACAGATATCCTTTCTTCAAGTGAATAGAAGCTGCAGTCACAGAGATATATGCAGCCACAATCAGCAGGAAGATGGAAAACACACCAAACATACTACGAACATTATTAGAAAGCTCCCAGTAAGGAATCATACCGTTTCACCCCCTGTCGGCAAAATGAGGGAAACATACTCTGTCTTTTCGTCCTCTTCTATCGCCAGGCTTCCGCTGAGTGAGGCGATTTCTTTCTCCATGAAGTCCACAGGCAGAGACATACCAGGGCGATTCAGCTCCATTCTCAATATAAGATTGACATCTGACAGTTCCAGACTGACAAGAATCGCATCGGCTCCCGGGATTCCCGTCTCCAGAACCGCCTCAAATAACTCATAAGTCAGCAATAGCCGCCTTCCCTCCAACATCATTTCCCCGGAATATGATCCACAGGCTTTGACTCCATACAGCCGCACATATTCCAGTGATTCAGAAATCGCAAGCTTAAGCTCCCCGCTTCCAATCCATTTCCTTCCAGACCGCCTGTTTTTCTCTGTATTATAATCCGGCACATCACCCAGAAGAAGCAACAGATTAGAATAACGTTTCACATAAACATTCAGGATACAGGCGTATTTCATCATTTGTTCAAATTTCGCATCATCCTGAGGCAATGTGTCCAACAGATTACTGATCTTCTCAAGCTGGGGCCTGACACTCTTTGTAATGCTATCATAAAGCCGGCTCTGCTGCTCAATCCTGATGCGGTTTTCTGCCATTTTATTTTCTGCAGCAAGCAGGGCATTCTCTTCCGTCAGCACATCCCCCAGTTCTATAAGCTCCCGGTTCAGGCGCTTCAGATCTGAAATATCCTTTGTCCAGTAGCTAAAGCCACCGTGTACTGCGTGGCTGTTCAGAGCGATGCTGCCATCCTGCAGAAGAACGGTCTCATGCTGTGCCTGCCGGATCTGTTCCGGAGCAACAGGCAAACTGTTTCTGGAACGGTAACGGATCACTCCATTCTCATCCATGATACCCCCGCCGATGGAAGAGGCATTCCAGAAATCTCCATAACTGTCATTTGAAGGCAGCAAGTGCGCCAGAATCAGGCACTCCATAAAAGCCATATAAATAAAACATACAATCTCCGGTACCCTGTATAGATCAAGAAGCAGGCTGTCCGGATAAAAAAAGAAAAGCACCATAAAAACAATACCGATTGCAAGCGGAAGCAATGGTATCCAGATCTTTCCTCTTTTTTCCGGTACAGAACACCTGACGAAAACAATAACCGATATCGCCAGAAACAGTAAGAAAATCCATGTCATATCCAAAAAGTAAACAAAACCATGGATATAACGATCATTATCCCACGCTGTCAGACCGTCAGGAAAACGAAATGCCATCTGATGAATATCATTTGTCAGTATACCTGCTGTGATAAGCACCGCGGGAATGTACAACAGCTTCCATCTCCGGCTGATCGGACGATCATATGGTCTTCCCACATACAGTACAGAGAAAAACATCAGAAGCGGAATAAATGTCTGAGGGAGATAATACAGATACCAGGCATACCGTGTAGCAGAATCACCATGCCCAAAGAAATCATACTTCAGTGTTCTCAGTGCGATCCAGAAAATGATCATTAGTGCAGCTAGCGTCAGATTTTTTCTGACATCCGGCTGGATGATCCGTCTCTGGATCTGAGAGATCCACAGAAAGGCAGCAACGCTGTAGAGCGCAAGAATGAAACAATTGTATGAATATTTTTCAAAATAAGAACCCAGCCCGCGGGCAGCCCCCGTAAGCAATATGAGGATTACACAGATGATATTTAATATCTTTGTCTCTTTGCTGCTTTGCACGGTTCCTCCTTATAACAGACAGTACGGCCCGATCTGAGTTCAGACTTTTGATACTGAAACCAATGACTCTTTGAGCTTAGTATAGCGTCACCAATCATATATTCTCAATCTGCCAGTCGATCGGTGAGAGTCCATTTTCCTTTAAAAATTTATTTGTCCTGCTAAAGGGACGGCTTCCAAAGAATCCCCGGTACGCAGACAGAGGACTGGGATGGGGCGCCTCCAGGATCAGATGCCCGGGATTTGTCAGCATAGAACGCTTCATCTGTGCCGGGCGTCCCCAGAGGATAAAGACAATCGGGCGATCCTGTTCATTCAGGATACGGATCGCTGCATCTGTGAACTCCTCCCAGCCGATCCCCCTGTGAGAATTTGCCTGATGTGCGCGGACCGTCAGTACTGTATTCAGAAGAAGTACGCCCTGCCTGGCCCATTTTGTCAGATATCCATTGTTTGGTATGTAACAGCCGCAGTCATCATGCAGCTCCTTATAAATATTTACAAGTGACGGCGGTATTTCCACATCAGGCTTCACAGAGAAACACAGTCCATGTGCCTGTCCGTCCCCGTGATAGGGATCCTGTCCAAGAATGACTGCTTTCACATCCTTCAGCGGGGTCAGGGCAAAGGCATTGAATATGTCATCTGCTGCCGGAAAGATCTGCCTTGTCCGGTATTCTTCATTTATTTTCTGATACAGCTTCCTATAATATGGTTTCCCGAATTCGGGCTTTAGCGGCTCCAGCCAGTCGTTGCTGATCGGCGGCATTGTTCATTCTCCTCTCTCATCTACAACTCAGTCTGCCAGTAAAGAAACATTCTGCTTTGCTGGCATCTTCATGGACGCCCTAGTATAGCGTCCGATAAATAACTGGACCAATCGCGCAGAATGCTTTTTCGAGTGTGCAGGTCAAAAAACGCAGGCGTAGCGGGCTACGCTGAGGCTTTTTGACCTGTGCAATCGGAGAAGCAGACAAGTGATTGGTGTAGTTATTTTCGAGACGCTATACTAGAATACTTGCTGCGAGGTACGCATCCTGTTTTGTATGACATACTTTACAAACGTACCGGCACATTTCTTTCACGCAGATATTCCTTCACTTCCCTGATTTCAAGCTCTTTATAATGGAACAGCGATGCTGCCAGAGCCGCATCCGCCTTTCCTTCTGTCAGGGCATCATAAAAATGTTCCTTTGTACCTGCACCTCCTGATGCGATGACAGGAATTGAAACATTTTCTGCGATCATCCTCGTCAGCTCCAGATCATAGCCTGCCTTCGTTCCATCACAGTCCATGCTGGTCAGCAGGATTTCCCCGGCTCCCATCCTGTCTGCTTTCATAGCCCACTCCACGGCATCGATGCACACATCGATCCGGCCTCCGTTTTTATAAATATTCCAGCCGCTTCCATCCTCCCGCCGTCTGGCATCAATGGCTACGACAACACACTGGCTTCCAAATTTGTCTGCCGCCTCACTGATCAGCTCCGGGCGATTGATAGCAGAGGAATTGATGGAAATCTTGTCTGCACCCTCACGAAGCAGTACTTTAAAATCCTCTACTGTGCGGATACCGCCGCCTACAGTGAACGGAATAAATACCTTCTCTGCCACCTTGCGCACCATATCCACTACAGTCGCTCTCGCATCCGAGGATGCTGTGATATCCAGAAAGACCACCTCGTCCGCGCCCGCCTTATCATATGCAGCAGCAATCTCCACAGGATCTCCCGCATCTCTTAAATTCACAAAATTAACGCCTTTGACCACACGTCCGTTATGTACATCCAGACAGGGGATGATTCTTTTTGTAAACATATCAGCAGTCCTCCTTTGTAATGGATGCAAAATTTTTCAGTATCTGAAGTCCGATATCACTGCTCTTCTCCGGATGGAACTGACAGGCAAATACATTTCCTTTTTCTACTGACGCATGAATCTCCGTGCTGTACCAGGTAGATGCCTTTACAATCTCCGGCTCCTCGGCTTTCAGATAATAGGAATGTACGAAATAGACATACGAATGCTCCGGAAGCCCCTCAAAGAGCCGTCCGCCATTTTTCAGATTCAGGGAATTCCATCCCATATGCGGGATCTTCAGCCCAGCATGATCAGGGATCCTCAAAATCTCACCTTTCAAAACGCCAAGCCCCCTGGCTCCCGGTGACTCATCGCTCCGCTCAAAGAGAAGCTGCAGCCCCAGGCAGATTCCCAGAAACGGCGTCCCCTTCTCTACAACTTCATGAATCACTGTATCCAGGCCATATTCCTGAAGTTTACCCATGGCGTCTCCAAAAGAACCAACTCCCGGAAGGATCACTTTGTCCGCTCCCAGAATCGTTTCACGATCCCTGGAAACCACTGTTTCCTCTCCCAGATGGATCAATGCCTTCTCCACACTTTTTAAATTTCCGGCATCATAATCAATAATCGCAATCATGTCTTCGCTCCTCATGTATCGTTTTCGTCTGTTAATCCTCGCTGTTCAGCAGCTTTACCGGAGACTCGCATATGGAAACGCTCCTCTCCCTGATTTCCGGTGTCAGTTGGGCAAATTTACTGTGCACACGCACAAGCCTTGCTTTCTGATTAAAATAAACCACCTTTTCAAAAGGAAACCGTATCACAGAAGGATACTGAAATCCTACGCCCAGTTCCAGCGCACACAGGCTGTGGTTCAGCGTATTCTGAAGCCATTTTGTGTAAACCTCCCATTGGGGAAGGTAAATAGATTCATCGTAATCCTCATTTGTAACCACATTTCCGGCGGCATCGCTCCCGCACGGAGCCACAATCCTTTCCTTTGCCAGACGTGAATCATAAATGAGATCATCCGTTTGCAGTGTTACCAGAAAGTAGCCTTTTCCCTTTAAGATGTCCGCCAGGTGATTGTAAGCTGCCAGCACGGACTCCCTGCCTTCCTTTTCCACAGAAAATTCTTCTCCGATTCCCACCAGTACTAATTCTGCATCTTTTACATATTCCTTGATCTGTTCCAGCATTGTTCTCCCCTGTTCTCCAGGACTGTCTCTGCCCGTATCAGCTCTGCGTCTTTTTCTCCGCCAGCTTCTGTCCCATCAGTACTCCCATGACGGATGCCATCATCAATCCTCTGGTCCATCCGCTGGAATCCCCCAGACAGTGCAGTCCTTTCATACTTGTATTAAAATCTTTGTCCATTTTAACACGATTACTGTAAAACTTCAATTCCGGAGAGTATAAAAGTGTCTCCTCTGCAGCAAATCCCGGCACCACCTGATCCACAGCTTTAATAAAATTAATAATATTCAGCATTGCCCGGTAAGGCATAGCTGAGGTGATATCACCTGCTTCCGCATCCGGAAGCGTAGGTTTCACATTCGAACGGGACAGTTCCTTCGGCCAGGTCCTCTTGCCATCCAGAATATCTCCGTATCTTTGCACGAGGATGTGTCCTTCCCCCAGCATATTCGTCAGTTCCCCAACCTTTTTGGCATATTCAATCGGTTGATGAAAAGGTGCCGTAAAATTGTGAGAACACAGAATTGCAAGATTCGTATTGTTGGACTTCAATTCCTTATAAGAGTGGCCATTTACCACTGCCAGATCGTCATCATAATTTTCCTGGCTTACGAACCCACCCGGATTCTGGCAGAAAGTTCTCACCTTATTTTTGAAGGGCTTCGGATATCCGATCAATTTTGACTCATACAGTACGTTATTGACCCGCTCCATAACTTCATTACGCACTTCCACACGTACTCCGATATCCACCGTTCCCGGCTGATGGGCGACCCCGTGCTCTGTACAAAGCTTTTCCAGCCAGTCCGCACCACGCCGTCCGGCAGCCACGATAATATCCTCCCCGTAGAGCTCCTTTCTATCCTCTCCTTTTTCAATATGAACACCTACACAGGCGCCCTGATCCAGAATCAGGTTCGAACAATGATATCCGAAAATCAGTTCCACGCCCTGCTCTTTTAAATAGTTTTGAATTCTTCCATAAATCTGCTGTGCCTTTTCTGTCCCCAGATGCCGGATTGGACAGTCTACCAGCTTTAGGCCTGCGCCAATTGCACGTCTTCTGATTTCTCTGACTTCTTCCGTTTGCTCCGCGCCTTCTACATGCTCATCCGCACCGAATTCCAGATATATTTTATCTGTATAACGAATCATTTCCTGGGCAAATTCTTCTCCGATCAATTCCGGAAGCTCTCCACCCACCTCATAGCTGAGTGACAGCTTGCCATCTGAAAATGCCCCTGCACCGGAAAAGCCTGTAGTGATATGACAATAAGGTTTACATTTCAGACATTTTTTCGTCCTGCTTTTCGGACAGCGCCGCTCTTCAATAGGGCGCCCCTTTTCGACCATTACAATCTTAGCATCCGGTCTCTTTCTGATAAACTCCAGCGCTGTAAAAATCCCTGCCGGACCTGCACCTACTATTACCGCATCATATTTCTTCATTCGTATTCCTCCCGTCATTTTCTGAAATCTTCATAAGGCAGATATATACATCGCGCAAAATACCAGGACAACTTCATCCTATTCACCACCAGAGGTTGGAACCTTATCTTCACCCAAGATAAATAAAAACTGCCTTACATGTATTATATACCCACCTTTGGATATATAGTCAACTGTTAGGCAGTTGGTAGAAACATTCATCCTTTATATGAATTTATATATATTCCACTATCATTGTACAGAAAAATCAAATACTTGACAAGTATCATATTGAATTTAACGTAAAAAACACCGATATCTTATCGGTGTTTTTCATATATACCCTCAAAACCACACATAGCTTAACATATTCTACAAGACATTTTAACCGGAACCTTCTTACACTTGAAATTCAAGTACTTTTGGTCAAGCCTTCGACCTATTAGTAACAGTCAGCTCCATGCATTACTGCACTTCCACCTCTGCCCTATCTACCTCGTCGTCTTCAAGGGGTCTTACCGCTTATGCGGGGGATATCTCATCTTGAGGGGGGCTTCACGCTTAGATGCCTTCAGCGTTTATCCC
>UQCM01000076.1 GCA_900539525.1 uncultured Blautia sp. | reverse complement strand
TGACCCGCTAAACATGAGAAAGTAGCCATTTTTCGAAGAAAAATGAGCGGATTTCAAATGTTTTTCGGATTTTGAGAGTGCGAAGCACGGAAAAATCCGAAGGCATCACGGGGTCAAATACAGATCAGTCAATTTGATGCCTTGACTCCATCTCGGGCAGATGAAAAACTACCTTGTCAGCATTTCAGATTTGAATCAAAACAAGAATCAAATTTACTTTTCCTCCCAAAAAATGTATAATTGCATCATAGAATGTGATACTGTTAATAATAAGGATGAATTGCAGAAAGGAGTAATAAGTTAGAAATGAAAAATTTTACGTACGTTGTTTCAAACCCGAACGGCATCCATGCACGCCCGTGTGCACTGCTGGCACAGTGCTGTGTGAATTTTAAGAGTTCTGTCACGGTGGGCGCAAACGACAGAAGCGCTTCCGGCCAAAATGTGCTGGATCTTCTCTCTTTGCAGGCAAAAAAGGATGATGTTCTGACCTTTACAATTGAAGGTGAGGATGAAGAAGCCTGCCTTGCCGCTATTCAGGATGTGCTGGAGAAGAATTTTAATGAAAGAAAAACGGCCAGGATATTGAAGATCGCCTTTTTCGGAACAAAGGATTATGACCGGACATTTTTCAGTGAGCTGACAAAGGACAAGGGGGAAGGTACCTACAATTCCGATATCAAATATTTCAGCTCCAATCTGGGACCGGAGACGGCGAATCTGGCACGCGGCTACGACGCTGTATGTGTGTTCGTCAATGACAACGTATCCCGCCCTGTCATTGAACAGCTCCATGACTACGGCATCCGGCTGATCCTGCTGCGCTGCGCCGGATTTAACAATGTGGATCTGGAAGCTGCAAAAGAATACGGCATCACCGTACTGCGTGTGCCAGCCTATTCTCCTTATGCAGTGGCCGAGCATGCCATGGCGATCCTCCAGGAGGCCAACCGCCATCTGCACAAAGCCTACAATAAGGTGAAAGACAACAATTTTGCTCTCAGCGGGCTGCTTGGTCTGGATCTGCACAATAAAGTGGCCGGAATTCTCGGAACCGGAAAGATCGGTGTCTGCATGGCCAGGATCTGTAAGGGCTACGGAATGACCGTCCTGGGATGGGACGCCTATCCGAATCGCGCACTGGAAGAGGAAGGTCTGCTGACCTATGTGGAAAAGGAAGAGCTGTTCCAGAAATCCGACCTGATCTCTCTGCATGCACCGCTGTTCCCGTCCACCTACCATATCATCAACGAGGAAACCATTTCCCTGATGAAGGATTCCGTGATGCTGGTAAATACCGCCCGCGGCGGCCTGGTGGACAACGAGGCGCTGATCGCAGCCCTGAAACAGGGAAAATTCCATGCAGTAGCGCTGGATGTCTATGAAGGAGAAGATAACAACGTCTACACGGACCGCAGCGACAAGGCGATTACAGACGATATCACTGCCCGCCTGCTGATGTTCCCGCAGGTGGTGCTGACCAGCCATCAGGCCTTCTTCACCCGCGAGGCTATGCAGGCCATCGCAGTCGTAACCATGGAAAATGCCCGAAACTTTAATGAAGGCAATGACTTTGGAGACGCCGTGGTAAAAGCCTGAGGCTTTTACACCTGTGCTATCGGGAAATCAGACCATGGAAAAATAAGGTTATCTGGTGTGGGCTGTACTGACATTCATCCATGCTCCGGGAACACCAGCATATCATCCACGATTCCCATGGTCGATTTCCGGTGGGACACCAGAAGGATCGTCCTGTTTTCCTTTTCCCGCTCCAGGCTTTGCAGAATGATTCCTTCATTCAGGCTGTCAAGATTGCTGGTGGGCTCATCCAGAAAAATGAAGTCCGCTTCACTTAAGAATGCCCTTGCGATCCCTATCCGTTGTTTTTCTCCGCCGGACAGGGAATCGCCCAGCTCAGCCAGCTTTGTCCCGTATCCTTCCGGCAGGGACATGATAAAATCATGGATCGATGCCTTTTTCGCCGCTGCCACGATCTCCTCCCGGGAAGCATCTGCTTTCGCCACCCGGAGATTATTCTCAATCGTATCATGGAATAAGAACGTGTCCTGGGTTACGTAGGAAACGCTGTGTCTCAATGCTGTGGTCCGGATATGATTCACATTCTCACCGCCATAGCAGATGCTTCCCTTCTCTGTCTCGTAAAAACGCATCAGAAGCTTCAGAAGTGTAGATTTCCCGCAGCCGCTTTTGCCCAGGATGCCATGAATGCGCTTTTGCGAAAACTCCGCGCTGAAATCCTTCAGGACGCCCGCCCTTTCTTCCCCTTCCGCGTCATTATAGGCAAAAGAAATATCTTTACAGCGGACATCTCCGCTGCAGATGTCTGCACCTTCCGTAACATCCTCCGTCACAGGCTCCTCCTCCAGAAGATCCAGCACCCGGTTTCCACTGGCCAGCGTGTGATGCAGGTTGTTGGATAACGCAGTCACTGCCGCCATCAGTACTCCTGCAGACAGGATCACTCCGTCTGTCACCACATGCTTCCGGTTTTCCTGCCTCTTTAACTTTTCATTTACCTGCTCCAGGTATTCTGTACGCTCTGTCATCTGTTCCATACGTTTCACCTGCTGCCCGTACTGCAGAATCTCCTCCAGTCCGTAGAGATTGTCCAGTACGCAGGTGTTCAGCTCTCCAAAGCTGTTCCGGTACTCCTGTCCCGAAGCACTGCCAAGCCAAATCCCGAAAAAACTGCCTCGGTCTATGACACCAAGTTTCAGAAGAAATGGATGGATAGCTGCGATGAGGCAGAGAAGATATTGATAAGAGAAGCAACGATCCAGGCAACAGAAAATGGTTTGGTTTGGTATCTCTAATACAATAGATTTGCTTTATGTTTCGATATGGTAAATAAAAGAAAACACGCAAAAATCATCAATGCAACCTGTAGTTTACATTTAGAACCTCGATGATGGTGGTCTCTCAGACATCAAACAGGTATCATTAATACGAACAAGTTGTTCAGATTGGAGGACGCACTATGACATTAGGCGATAAATTATCAAAACTACGAAAAGAAAACAATTACACGCAAGAGCAGCTTACTGATGTACTCGGAGTATCCCGACAGGCAGTCAGCAAATGGGAAAGCAATATTACATATCCTGAAACCAACAAACTGATACGGATGAGCGAGTTATTTAACTGCTCGTTAGATTATCTGCTCAAAGACACAGAAGAAACAGACAGTAAAAATCAGTTCAATGAACAAAGTCTGTTTTTCCGGAAGCGTCTGCGTGAGAGAAAAAGTAATTGAATTAGCACAATATATATTTCTATGGGGCCGCAGTTCTGCGACTCCGTTTATATATTCAAATTAATTTTCAGAAAGGTCTCCTCAAAATCGGTCAATGGATTTAAAATAGGATTAACCGAATCGGTTAATGGAGGTTACGATATGAACGAAAGGTTCTTTTCTTTGCCCTCAGAAAAGCAACAGGCTATCATAAACGCCGGCTATCGGGTATTTTCACAGAATTCCTATAAGCACAGCCCCATGAGTGAGATCGCAGAAGCGGCAGGCATCAGCAAATCCCTGCTCTTTCATTACTTTCACAACAAGATTCAGCGTGGTAATGTGGATATGGATGAAATGGAAAAAGGCTTTTCAAAGCTGATGAATTTCTGGAAAAGTATTTATCTTCGGAAGGAGTGACGGAATATGGAGATTATTAAAACAACAAAGCTTACGAAATACTACGGTAAGGCAAGAGGTATCATTGATCTTGATCTAACAGTAACACAGGGCGAGTTCTTTGGTTTCATCGGACCAAACGGCGCCGGAAAATCCACGACGATCCGAACGTTGCTCGGGTTGATCACCCCCACCTCCGGCAGCGCAATGATATTCGGAAAAGATGTCACAAAAGAAAAAGAATCCATCTTGCAGGATATCGGTTATCTTCCCTCGGAAGCATTCTTTTACCAGGGAATGAAAGTGAAAGATGTATTGAAGCTGTCCGCCGATCTGCGGAAAAAAGATTGCATGACAGAATCAAACTTGCTCTGTGAGCGTTTACAGCTTGATACATCCCGAAAGATCGATGAGCTGTCCTTTGGTAACCGGAAGAAGGCTGCCATTGTCTGCGCTTTACAGCATCGACCGGACCTGCTGGTACTGGACGAGCCGACCAGCGGATTGGATCCGCTGATGCAAAAAGAGTTTTTTGACATTCTGCGGGAGAGAAACAGGGAGGGGGCAACGATTCTCTTATCCAGCCATGTTCTCTCGGAAATCCAGCGCAACTGCACCCGTGCGGCGATTATCCGTGACGGTCGGATCATTGCATGCAATAGTGTGGATGTCCTCTCGAAAACAAGTGCAAAGCGCATTACGGTTCACGGTATCGTTGACTTAGAGCATCTGAGCGGCGTTCGGGACAGAAAGGATCTGGAAGACTCGGTCAGCTTTCTTTACAGCGGCGACATGAACAGCCTGCTTGGCACGTTATCCTCCGGACAGGTGAAGGATCTTACGGTTACGGAGCCTGATCTGGAAGAAGTGTTTCTACATTATTATGAAAAGGACGGTGAAACGGTATGACGCTTGTAAAACACGAACTAAGGCAAGGCAAAACTTCCTTTTTGATATGGACGGCTTCTATTGGATTTCTTCTTGCGACCTGCATTTTTTTGTTTCCAGAAATGAAAGGACAGATGGACGGTGTAAGCGATATGTTCGCCTCTATGGGTTCTTTTACCGAAGCGTTCGGTATGGACCGTTTGAATTTCGGAACACTCACCGGGTTTTACGCTGTTGAGTGCGGCAATATTCTGGGACTCGGCGGTGCATTTTATGCGGCTCTTTGTGCAGTAGGAATGCTCAGCAAAGAGGAAAAAGACAAAACAGCCGAATTTCTGCTGACTCATCCTGTCAGCCGCAAAAAGATTATTACGGAAAAACTGATTGCCGTGCTGATTCAGATAACAGCTATGAATATAATTATTTACGCACTTGCTATCGGTTCTATAGCCGCCGTCGGCGAGACAATTCCCTGGAAAGAAATCAGTCTGATGCATCTCGCCTATTATCTGCTCCAGATTGAGCTGGCAGGCATTTGCTTTGGTATTTCGGCTTTCCTCCGCAAAGGCAGCGTAGGTATAGGACTCGGCATTGCCGTTATGATGTACTTTCTGAACCTGATTGCAAACATTGCCGATGTCGCTGAGTTTCTGAAGTACATAACACCGTTTGGATATTGCGAGGGAGCTGATCTTGTATCAAACGGCAGTCTGGACACCACTTTAGTTGCTATCGGTGCAGTCATAGGAATTGGCGGAATCATAATTGCTTATCTGAAATACACGAAAAAAGATATCCATTAAAAACTACCTTACAGGGCGCTTCCAAACGGAAACGCCCTGTTTTTATTACATGGAAAAATTGCTTCAGGTGTCAAAACTGGTTTTCCTTTTGCTCATGTAGGGCTCTCGCCCTATAGATTTATAAAATTTGCCTCCGGTGAGCAAGCTCCCCAAGGCAAATATTTATAAATCTGCATGACTCTGAGTAGTTACAAATTATTTAACAGTTACCGACTTTGCTTTGCTCCATGCAGAATAGAGCTTTGTTTTCTTACCACCTGTCTTAACCGTCTTATATGTACGGATTCTCACATAATATTTCTTCTTCGCTTTCAGTTTCGTAATCGTTCGAGATCCGGTCTTACTCTTCGCAATGTCTACCGTTTTCACATTTTTTCTGAAGGTTTTATCTGTAGCGTACTGAATCTGGTATCCGTTGATCTCATTTCCCTGTTTTTTCCATTTCACAACAACTGCTTTTTTCTTTGGTTTTACAGATAAAAGTTTCGTCGTTTCAGGGCTGACCGTAAAGCTCAGGGATTTGATGCCGGAATAATTTCCGATCAATTGAACCGTTACCGTATACTGCCCCACGTCTCTGCTTTCCTGCGGATAAGAAACCTGATAATCCACATTTTCCTTAAGACTCTTTCCTTTCCTGTCTTTTACGATAACCGAAGGCTTCCTTGTCTTTCCATTATATGGGTAAGACGTATCGGACAGTCTGATATCAGAAACCCCGTCAATCACTGAAGCAGACAGGGTCTGATGACAGACAGCGCATGTCGTCACGATCTTACCATCCGAAGCCGGCGTTGCCTTTGTTGTGATCGTCTGAGGCGTATGTCCCCCCGCACAGGAAGCACCGGCAGCTCCTTTTGTTTCTTTTCTAACCTCATTGTAGTATTTTTTGTTACGCAGGAAAATCCAAATTTCCTTATTGTCAATGACAGAAGCGGAATTTTTTTTTAAAACCCCTGTTTTTTCTGACGCGTAATGACATTTATCTGTTTTTGTAGTACAATTTATTGTAACCGTTCAGAGTCATGCAGATTTATATTTGTCCCGGGGAGCTTGCTCATCGGAGGCAAATTTTATAAATCTATAGGGCGAGAGCCCTGCATGAGCAAAAGGAAAGCCTCGCAGAGGCGATTCTGCGAATGAAACCAGAAAAGTCAAGTTGTAAGAAAGGAGAGAATGATTATGAGAAAAGCATTTCATAAGACACAAAGCGTCCTTCTGCTGATTTTTGGATTTGTACTGGCCGCCCTTCTGATGCCGGGAACCGGCAGGAACCGTGCGGAGGCGGCTGATTACAGGATGCTGCAGGACGACTACGACAACCCCGGATCGGTCATCACCAGCGGAAATTATTATTTTAAAAGAGATGCCGTCACCGACCAGCTGATGATCTCCACACAGAAAAACGGAGATTACCAGCTCACACCTATGGAGTATGGCATCTGGGCAAATGGGCGGCAGGCCTTTTACGTGCGAAGGAATGTCTTATACAAGTATGTATTTTCCAGCCGCAGGGAAACAAAAGTAAAGACCCTGCCCGCCTCGGGAGACCAGTTTTACCGGATCAGCACGGTTTACGGGCGTCGGATTTTTCTTACTAAAGAGTCCTTTGACCAGTGGAAATTCTGGACCTACACCTTTGATATGAAAACAGCAAAATTCAAACGGGTGATGTCCAACTGCAACATCACTGACCGGTATGGAAAATACGTGGTCGCTGCCAATGAATACCGGTCGGATGTTTCCCCCTACCGGATCAGCCTGTATAAAATCACCCCGGCCGGACTGACAAAGGTAAAGAAGCTTACCTCCTACGGATTCAAAGAAGGATTCATAAACGGTAAGCTGTACTACTCCTCCTACCCCAGGGGCAGTGTGGGAAATACGACCCTGTACCGCTGCAATCCAAACGGTTCAAACCGTAAAAAGCTGGCTTCTTTCGCCACAGATGAAGCCTTTGGGGAAGTATTTATATCAGAGGTTACGTCCACATCCTGCAACGTATTCATCTATGGAAAAACGTATCGCTATGACTACGAAACAAAGCAGATGACGGAGATCACTCAGGATGACTGATCTTTGGTTCTTTTTCCGAGCATGATAAAGCAGACCGCACTGATCCCCATCAGAACCGGATAATACAGATACGGCATGATTTCATATGGTGTCAGCGCCATCAGTCCCGCTGCCGACAGCAGCTGTGCCCCATATGGAATCATCCCCTGTCCCACAGAGGTAAAAATATCCAGTAGCGAGGCCGTTCTTTTGGGTGATACGCCAAACTCATCACTGATCTCCTTCGCGATCGGTCCTGTCATGACGATGGCCACTGTATTGTTTGCTGTACACATATCTACCAGCAGGGAAAGACCTGCAATCCCCAGCTCCGCACCTTTCCCGGTGCGGATTCTCTTTTTAATCGCATGAAGAAGAAACTGGATGCCGCCGTATTCTTTGACAAGAGATACGATACAGGCTACGATGATGGAAATCACTGTGATATCATACATCCCTGTGACACCCTCTCCCATCTTTACGAAGACCTGGGAAAGCTCCAGGGCGCCTGTGACCACGCCGACAATGGCAGACAGTACTGTCCCGCCGATCAACACGGCAAATACATTGATTCCGATCAGAGCCCCCGCCAGTACCAGCAGATAGGGAATGACCTGCAGGATATTGTATTCGAGAGCCTCAGCAGGTACATATTTCGCATTTCTGGTGAGCAGAAACAGCAGGATCACAGTAATCACAGCAGCCGGAAGTACGATCAGGAAATTCGCCTTGAATTTGTCCTTCATCTCACATCCCTGGGTCTTGACTGCAGCAATCGTTGTGTCGGAGATCATGGAGAGATTATCTCCGAACATCGCTCCGCACATCACAGCCCCGGCACAGATGGCCATGGAAATCCCCGTCTTTTCACTGATCCCCACCGCAATCGGCGCAAGTGCCGCAATCGTCCCCATGGAGGTACCCATGGAAACAGAGATAAAACAGCCGATAATAAAAATCCCCACCACTGCAAAATGCGTCGGCAGTATGGAAAGTCCCAGATTCACGGTGCTCTCCACACCTCCCGCCGCCGTCACCGTACCGGAAAACGCACCGGCACAGAGGAAGATCAGACACATGGTAATGATATTCTCGTCACCAACACCTCCGGCGATAATGCGGATCTTCTCCTCAAAGCCTGTCTTCCGGTTCTGTATAAACGCCACACACAGAGCAATCAGAAATCCCACAATGGCCGGCATGCTGTAAAAATCCCCTGTCAGGCACCCCGCCCCCAAAAAAATCACCAGAAACACGCCGATCGGCAGCAAGGCCATGGCATTTCCCTCTTTCTTTGTCTTCATTTTGTTACTCCTTTCTTTCCGTTCTCTTTTATTCCTACACCCCAAGCTTATCCAGCACAACACCTGCCGCTACTGAGATTACAATCCATAAAATGACAATCACAATGACCGGTACCTTTTCCACGTCGATATCCATTGCCACATAGATTGCCGCCTGCAATACCAGCCCTGCAGCTACGCTAATCACTGTTCCGAATGTGGAGATTCCTCTTTTGCTGGAACAGGGGGGATGTTTTTCTCCGCCTGTCATAGCTTCACGAATTTCATAATCAATAAAATTATCACCCATATCCTTATTTGTTCCATTTCCGTTCCAATCATACATTGCCATACTTTTGCACCTCCTTCTTCTGAAATATTGTAAAGCGTACATGAACATTTCTCTTTGCAGCATGTTAATGTACGCAGATTGCTATGCGGCATGCTGTTATTATTATAACACCTGACATGTCCCAAAAGAATCCCAGAACAAACATTCTCGTTGAGTGGACATAACCTCTGTTCCCCAGTATAATCGGCATTAAATACCTTACTGTTTCGGTGAGGATGCTTTTTCGAGAGCACAGGTGTAAAAACGCAGGCGTAGCGAGCTACGCTGTGGTTGTTATACCTGTGCCCTCGGGTTTTACCGTTGGCTTTTATTTCAACATATGTTACGATAATGACAAATATTTTATTCGTAATAACCAGTGGAAAACCAGAAAGGATAACGAGATGGCATTCCCATGCCTATAGTAGTTCACGCAACCCTTATTCCATTCGAAAATATAATTGTTCATGATGGAATCGTAACACCCTATAACATTACTTTTGGGAAAAATATTTCAGATCATGCAAAATCACTATATAAGAATGCAAAACAAAATGGAACTTTGCTTTTCTCATTATAAGCCATTTTAAGCCACTCTTACGAGTGGCTTAATGAGTGAGTATTATGCATTGGAAATATTGAAAACTGATATTTTACTGCTCGATTTTCTCTACCAGTACACTTGGTATGGTAATCTTGCCACCCATGGTAGACTGATAGGAAATCGTTCCAGCCGAAATGCCGTAAATTGTGATGATATCGTCCTCCAGAACTCTGGAAGATACGATACTGGAGTCATATGCGCAAAACAGGATCTGGTCATAATCCTTATTTACTGCAAGACGGATCTGCACTTCATCATCTCCCTCAATAACCTGTACAACCTTACCGGAGAATTTGACTTTTTTTCCGATATAGTCATCCGGCGTACGTGCAAGCTGATCATAGGTAATACCTGTTTCATAACCCCTTGCTTCCTCTTCAGCTGCCGCCTGTTCCTGCTGTGCCAATGCCTCGTCTGCAGCGTTCACAGCTTCCATGAGCTCTGATTTTCTATTTTTGTCTGTCAATGCCTTTACTTTTTTCAGTGCATCCTGATACAGCTCGCGGGTGGCTCCATCTGCCAGCGTGGCATCCTCATAATTCCATATTTTATTTACAGCCTCCGCCGCTGTTTTCTGATTCTCCTCCTCTTTTTGCTTTGCTTCTGCCTCCGCTTTTCGCTGCTCAGCCTCTGCTGCCTCCATTTCCTCGAAAGGCTTCATGTCCTCTTTATATTGTGCATATTCAGATTCCAGAGCTCTATATTTTTGCTCCAATCCATAATAATCCGCCTGAACATCTGACAGTTCCTGCTGTACCCCCGACAATTGTGTTTCCAATGCCTGCTTTTCCTGAATCAGAGAATCATAATCCTCCTGTTTCACTCCGCAGGAAGATATGGCAACTGCCACCGCCGTACTTAACAATACTGCAACTACTTTCTTTTTCATGATATCCTTTCCCCTTTCCTTCTTTTGTACGTTTCGCAATCCAAATATACCGGATGTGACATCGTTTAGTTTTATGGGTCTATTCTATCATTTTATGTGTCCAAAAAAACGCACCGTACATATGTTCTCATCTTTCCAACTGAAGCACATACTGACGATTATATCCGCTATTCGTTCATCGGGAGGTTGCCCCCGGCTCTTCCTTAAAATATATCCTCATGATCTGCTGCACCTCTTCTCTCATCCTTTCCACAACTCTGTCTGGCGCTGTGATCTTTATTCCATCCCCCAGTGCCATGATCCATCCCAGAAACTGGCTGCTGACCGCTACATCCACGCAGGTAACAAAATGTTCTCTGTCCTTTTGCATAATCGGAATATCTTTTCCAAATCTGTCAATGAGTACTCCCACAAGAGAGTTTTTTACTTCCAGTGTCACTCTCGTAACATCCCCGCTGAACATTCCAAAGAGCCTTTTCGAATACGATGGCATATTTGCCGCTTCAAAACTTCCCTCTCGGAAATGATCTGTGAGTGTAATATGCAGCATTTTATCTACACGGTAATGCTTTTGTTTATCTGAAATGCTCTCATATCCCACCATATAATAATATTCGTCATCCCACACCAGACCCCAGGGACTGATCTCATACCAGGTGCCATTATGACGAAGCTCCATTTCTTTCTTCACATTCCATCTGTAATACTGAAACCGGATTTTCACTCCCTTCCCGATTGCGGAATATATTTTATCTACATTATAATAAATCTTTTCATTCGCCGTCTTCACGCGTCCTGCAATATAGACCTGGCGCTGCAGTTGTGCGGCCTCATTAACGCTCGCCAGCCCTTCCAGCTTTCGGATCAGCTCCTGTGACTTTTTTTCTGTAATAAACTTTGCTGCCTGGACAGAATCTACCAGAAGCTTTAATTCTGCCAGTTCGAATTTACGTTTTCCGATCCTGTAATCATACTTCTTTCCTTCCTGTTCGCAGATGATATCCATTCCAAAATGACGCAGCTCTTCTAAATCCGCATAAATAGTCTTTCTCTCTGCGTTAATATCCAGGCTTCGAAGTTGTGCTATCAGTTCCCGCACGCTAAGACCGTGTGCCTCATCCGTCTGTTCCATAAGAATTTTTGCCAGAAAGAGCAGTTTCAATTTTTGATTACTACCTTTTGCCATATGTCACCTTCCGTTTTCCCCTGAACTCCAGGCTTACCCGGCACCCACCGCCACAAAATCCACAGACCACAAAATGACTATTCAAAGACAAATTTGATAAATCTACAGGGAAAGAGCCCTGCATGAGCAAAATGAACGTCCGGGAGAGGCAGTTTTGCGAATAGGTTCCGAACAGTTACTGTTAATTCTATTCTAACATCTGACATGTCCCAAAAAAATCCCAGAACAAATATTCTCGTAGAGCGATCGTTACTGTTCACACGTCAGCCAGTTCGAGGTGTTAAAACTGATCTTTGCCTGAATCGGCTTGATGATTGTTACAATTGCCGGATATTGTAACACGCTACAGCATTACAATATCCACTCATAGATATGATTTACTGATCGTCAGATAGATTTTTACATGTTATTCAGAAACTCTTCAAAAGAATCTGCTTTTGCTGCCAGTCTGAACCACTTCGTCAGTGTTTCTAAATTTCTTTCATTCATAATTCTGTTCCGGACACTCTCCGGAATTTCTCCCAGTTCTTTCAGCAGTTCAAGGGTATCTTCTACTTTCCCTTCTGCTTTTCCCTCTGCGCGCTCATCTCTCAGCATTTCTTCAAAGATCATAAAACGTCCCTCCATTTCCCGGCTTCCTTTGATTCGGTGAATCGTCTCCTGAAGCTTTTGTACAAAGTCATCTGTGACATGCTCCCACCACTTAAATCAAAGATTTTGAAGTGGGAGCTTCCTGTTCA
>UQCM01000075.1 GCA_900539525.1 uncultured Blautia sp. | reverse complement strand
GAGCAAAAGGAAAGCCTCGCAGAGGCGATTTTGCGAATGGACTCTGAATAGTTATCCTTTTGCACAAATTTACGCACAAAAAAATATAATAACTGGATAATATGCACGATGTGTGCTATACTTATAATTATATTAACTTTGGACGGATTATTTGCTTTTTTTTACACATTTTTGTCGAAGTGCAGAGGATAAAAAACAGATAATTACAAAGGATATAAATCAATTTCATAAGGAAGGTGAGCAATTGGAAAACTATACTAAGTATAAGTTGAAAGAGACAGATGAACTGGTGTCCTTACTGGCCGATAAGGACAATCTGTTTGTCATTGCCTGCAACAAATGCTTCAAGGAATTTGAAACTGTTGACGAACCGGATTGTGCGGAGTTTGAAAAGCTTGCTGCCGATCAGGGAAAAACGATCACAGGAAGCGCAAGAGTTGATTTCCTGTGCAACAAAAACCATACGGAGAAGGATCTGCAGGATATGATTCCGGAGGGAACGGAAAACATTATTGTGATCTCCTGTGGACTGGGAATCCAGACCGTTGCAGATCTGGCGGGAAAACCTGTATATGCGGCCAGCAATTCACTGAATTATACGGGACATCACGGCATGGCGTTGACGAAGAAAAGCTGTGATGCCTGTGCACAGTGTTATCTGAATATTACCGGCGGAATCTGCCCGATCGTTGACTGTTCGAAGAGCCTGGTCAATGGACAGTGCGGCGGTGCGAAGAATGGTAAATGTGAGGTGGACTGCGACAAAGACTGTGCCTGGGAGAAGATCTACAGAAGGCTGGAGAAGCAGGGACGTCTGGAGGAATTCTTAAACCAGCCGGTTCAGATTCGCGATTATTCCAGAACAGATTTCAAGGCGATCAATGCTTATGTGAAGTCTATCCGCGAGGAAAGACTGGCAGGCTACTATGGCGGTGTTCATCCGTCAGAGCGCAAAGAACTCAGCGAGCATATTGCCCTGGAAAGATTCCCGGAGCCGAAGACTGTGGTTATTTCCATGTCTCAGCATCTGGGCGCACCGGCCAATCCGATCGTACAGCCGGGTGACAGCGTAAAAGTCGGACAGAAGATTGGTGAAGCAGCCGGATTTATCAGTGCTCCGGTTCATTCCAGTGTCAGTGGAACGGTTATCGCAGTCGAGCCGCGTATGCATGCCACAAGAGGCAGTGAGGTAATGGCTGTCGTAATCGAATCGGATGGAAAGAATACTCTGCACGAATCCGTACATCCGAACAAAGACCTTGACAGTCTGACACCGGATGAGATCATCGATATCGTCCGCGAAGCAGGAATCGTGGGTATGGGAGGCGCCGGCTTCCCGACATGTGTCAAGCTGAAACCAGCGAAGCCGGTAGATACGATTCTGCTGAACGGCTGTGAATGTGAACCTCTTCTGACAGCAGACCACAGAGTACTTCTGGAGTTTGCAGATGATATTATTTACGGTCTGAAAGCCATCCTTAAGACAACAGGCGCAGAAAAAGGCCTGATTGTCATCGAGGACAATAAACCGGATGCCATTGAGCTGATGCAGGCGAAAGTGGCTGACTGTGAGAATATTGAAGTTGTAGTAGCGAAGACCAAATACCCGCAGGGTGCTGAGAAGACGCTCATCAAGCGTGTTATGGGAAGACAGGTACCGCGTGGAGGACTGCCGGTAGATGTCGGTGTGATCGTAGACAATATCAGCACGGTCAAGGCCATCTCTGATGCCATTCAGACGGGTATGCCTCTGATCGAGCGTGTAGCGACTGTGACCGGTGAGAAGATCCGCAGGCCTGGCAATTACATAGTGAAGATCGGTACCAGTGTAAAGGAACTGATCGATTACTGCGGCGGTACGACAGATGATGATGTTCTGATCAAGATGGGCGGACCGATGATGGGATTTGCTCTTTCAGACCTGAACGTGCCTATGATGAAAGGATCCAATGGAATCATTGCCATTGATACAGATCAGACCGTGGAACAGCCATGTATCAAATGCGGACGTTGTGTAGATGTCTGTCCGATGGAGCTTTCGCCGCTGTATTTCGCAAAATATGCGGATGAAGAGAACTGGCAGGGCATGAAGGATAAAAATGTCATGGATTGTGTTGAGTGCAGATGCTGTGAGTACATCTGTTCCTCCAAGATTCCGTTAGTGAGCAAGATCAAAGCCGGAAAAAATGCAGTAAGGGGGATGAAGTGATATGTTGATTACCCAGTTAAAAGCAAAGGAAACGCTCGCATCACTGGTAGATGGAAAAAAGGTTTTCATCATTAACTGCCAGGGGTGCAAGGAAGTTCATTTTCCGGAAAAAGAAGCTACAGAGCTCCAGAAGGAATGGGCGGCTGACGGCAATGTGACCGGAATGATTACAACGGATTATATTTGTAATCCGGAAAATATGAAGCTGCGTCTTCAGAAACATATGAGTGAGATCGAAGCTGCCGATGTGGTACTGGTATTCTCCTGTGGTGTCGGCGTACAGACGATCGCCGGATATCTGGAGGATAAGAAGGTATGTGTAGCCTGTGATACCTATCCGATGCCGGGATTCCAGGGTGTGACACCGCTTGAATACGACTGCAAGCAGTGTGGTGAGTGCTATCTGAACCTGACCGGCGGGATCTGCCCGATCACAGCCTGTTCCAAGAGCCTGGTGAACGGACAGTGCGGCGGTTCCAAGAACGGGAAATGTGAAGTGGACGGAAATATGGAATGCGGCTGGGAACGTATCTACAGACGGCTGGCACAGATCGGACGGCTGGATGTACTGAAATGTCCGGTACAGATACGCAACTACGCAACAGATGATGAAGTGTCAAAATAAACGGAAACAGTTTACATAAATGGTAACGGTTCAGAGGGAAAGGCCCGGGAGAGAAGGTTTTTCGAACGGGTTCTGAACAGTTACGATAAAATTATAATGATTGGAGTAATGTACAATGAAAATTACGGAGTTATTTGAACGTGGTGAATTTGTAGTTTCTGCGGAAGTAGGACCGCCAAAAGGAATTCATATTGAACATTTACTGGAAGAGGCAAAGACCTATTTAAGCGGTATTACGGCAGTGAATGTAACAGATAACCAGTCATCGGTTATGCGTCTTGGTTCTCTTGCAACCTGTAAGGCACTGAAGGACGAAGGGCTTACACCTATTTTCCAGCTGACCTGCCGTGACAGGAACCGTATCGCTCTGCAGTCCGATCTTCTGAGTGCAGCTATGCTGGGAATCGAGAACCTTCTGCTCCTGACAGGCGACCATACCAAGATGGGAGATCATCCGCAGGCAAAGCCAGTATTTGATCTGGATTCCGTTTCTCTGATCCATACGGTTAAGAAGCTGGAAGAGGGCGAAGATCTCGGCGGAAACAAACTGGTTGGCGAGCCGCCGAAGTTCGCGAAAGGTGCCGTTGTATCACCGTGCAGCGATTCTATTGATGCCCAGCTGGCAAAGATGGAGCGTAAGGTGATGGCCGGAGCAGACTATTTCCAGACACAGGCTGTTTATGAGCCGGAGAAATTTATCAAATTCATGGAAAAGGCAAAACAGTTCGGCAAACCGGTTCAGATTGGAATCGTAATTCCGAAATCAGCAGGAATGGCAAAATACATGAATGACAATGTTGCAGGTATCCATGTTCCTCAGGAAATGATCGATGAACTGAAAAAAGACAAGGAAAAAACAAAAGCAGGCATCACCGGAGTAGAGATTGCCGCACGCATTATCAGGGAATGTAAGCCGTATTGTCAGGGTGTTCATATCATGGCGCTTGGCTGGGAGTCCAAGGTACCGGATCTTCTTAAACTGGCTGAAATTTAACAAAATCTAAGGCATTCCTACGAATGATTTTTCAATGGCTGAAAGCTGATGTATGCTTTCAGCCATTTCCCTGTATAACAAAACTCTACGGGGCTGAGGTGTCCTGCCCGTTTCGTGCCCTGAACAGTTAGCAAAAATTAAGAAAGGCGGTCATGCCGTATGCATGATCTCGATTTGTATGGAGAAACGTATCGAAGCTTCTGCCCGGACGGAAGAGAAGCTGGAGCAGTTCCTGCACCGGGAGCTGGGACTGACAATGAGACAGATCCGGCAGGCAAAGTACCGGGAAAACGGAATCTGCATCAATGGGATCCGAAGCAGAGTGACTGAGGTTCTGAATCCGGGAGATGTGGTGACAGTGCTTCTGGAAGAGGCAGAAGAGGAATCCTCACAGCTGATACCGGGAGACGGGGAACTTCGGATCCTGTATGAGGATGAGGATGTTC
Organism: uncultured Blautia sp.; assembly: GCA_900539525.1. Classification (GTDB taxonomy): domain Bacteria; phylum Bacillota; class Clostridia; order Lachnospirales; family Lachnospiraceae; genus Hominisplanchenecus_A. Next base: position 9,125 of record UQCM01000075.1, on the reverse strand, counting down.
TGGCGGTGGACAAGCCGGCAGGCGTGGTAGTGCATCCTTCTCCCGGTCATTACGGGGATTCCCTGTCAAATACGGCAGTCCGGTATTTCCGGGAAAAAAGTCTCTCTGTTAAGATCCGTTCTGTGGGACGGCTGGATAAGGATACCTCCGGAATCGTTCTGTTTGCCAAGAATCAGGTAGCGGCAGCCAGATTGTCAGAACAAAAAATCTCCGGAGCCTGTGAAAAAGAGTACCTGGCGCTTGCGTCGGGAATCCCGAAACCCCGGACAGGAACCGTATGTACTCATCTTATGAAAGATCCCGAAAGCAGGATGAAAATGAAAGTGACAGATCAGGGACTTCCAGCAGTAACCCATTATGAAGTGATACAGGTCTTTGAGACATATTCTCTTCTGCGTGTTCTGATAGAAACAGGGCGTACGCATCAGATCCGCGTGCACATGGCATCCATTGGGCATCCACTTCTGGGAGATCTGTTATATGGAAACGACCGGTGTATGGAGCGGACAGCCCTTCATGCGGCATCCTGCCGCTTTCTTCAGCCGTTTACGGGAGAAGAAATCTGCCTGTTGGCAGACCTTCCAGAGGATATGAAAAAAATGATTGATTTGAGAAAGGAAAGATAGAAAACGATGGCCGATTGGGAGCAAAAGTTTGATCAGGATACTTTAGACAGAGGAAGAGCTTCTTATCTGAATCACAGGGTGGATGGGCTGGAAGAAACCGATGGAGGCTGCCGGGGTGCCGTACTGGGAAGGCAGAGGTTCGAGGTCTCTGTAAAACTGAGGGAGGGCAGTCCGGTGAGGATGAGCTGCAGCTGCCCAGCGGCAAAATGCGGAAGGAACTGTGAGCATATGGCTGCGGTTCTTTATGCCCTGGAAGCGAAAAGAAAGGCTTGGGAGGAACAGATTCAGGAGGCGGAGCTTATGAAGAAGTGGCGGCAGATGGATGAAGAGCTTCGCCTGGAGGAAGAAAAGAAGAAAGCAGAGAAACAAAACAGCAGGGATGAAAGACACCGAAAAGCAATGACAAAGCGTCGCTTAAAGGAGGAAAAAGAAGCGGAGGAAAGACGTCGTCTGGAGGAAGAACAGATGGCAGAAGCCCGCCGTATCCAGGAGGAAAAAGAGGCAGAGCTTCGCCGTATCCAGGAACAGGAACGGGAAGTGCGTCGTGCTGCCAGGGAAAAACGGAAAGAGGAAAGGGCACGCCGGGAGGAAGAAAGGAAACAGAAGGCAGAGGAGCAGCGGCGTATAGAGGAGGAAAAGCGCGTGGCAGAGGAAGCACGGCGTGAAAAGATCAGGCAGCAGAAAGCAGAGGATGCGCGCCGCAGAGCAGAAAAACGCCAGAAGGAACAGGAAGCCCAGAGGCTGGCAGAGCAGAAGCGCGCGGAGGAAGAGCAGAGCCGTCTGGAGCTGGTGGAGATGATGCAGGAGGATGCATCCGATACCGGCAGGAGTAATGAAAGTATTGCGAGCCTGGAACGCTACAGCTACTTTAACGGAAGCAGTATCAGAAAATCGCTGAAGATATCGAAAAGTGTTTTTGAAAAGGGAAAAAAGCTCCGCGAACAGGGGATGCTTGCACTTTCTCATGTCGTATCCGGATATGAATGGGATGGCAATCATGTCAGAGGCCGTATGGAAGCAACAGGAGCATTCAAAAATGAGGACTTTCCTGTCCGGATCTCGTTCTCACGCACAGAGGTCAGGGAGTTTGAATGTGGATGCCCGAAGTGCCGCAGAGCTTATTATTCATGGTATGGGGGTAAGACGGACTGCGAGTATGTGGCCGGTGCACTTTTGATGCTGGAGGAGTATCTGGCTACACACAATATTGCCGATGCCACGGATAAGACTGCCAGGATGCTGATCGGTGCTTATCAGGAAAAGAGAGCAAACAGGATCGTGGCGGATACCTTTGCAAAGGAGGAAAGTCTGAAGCTGGTTCCAAGACTTACCAGAAAGGGAGACGAGCTGTCCCTGTCCTTTAAGATCGGGGAGGGAAGGCTTTTTATCATAAAGAAGCTGAGTGAGTTCTGCAGAAATGTGAAAGATTCAGCTACAGCTACCTATGGGTCCAGTACGCAGATCAACCACAGCCTCAGTAATTTCACAGAGGAAGGGAAGAAATGGATCCATCTCATCAGCCGGATGGTCCGTGAGGAAGAGGACTTTCAGGAGCGGATGATACAGTCCCGGGATTATTACGGCAATGGAAGAGTGGGTGTGGGAGGCGCCCTGCATCTGTCCGGGTGGAGGCTGGATGAGTTCTACAGACAGATGGGAGATACGCCCTTTGAATATGAGGACAAGGATGCAGACGGGAAAAAGAAACGGATGCTGACCTGTGCAAAGAAGAACCCGAGAGTGTCTCTGTGTATTTCTTCGGAAAAAAGCAGTGCACAGGAGGAGTTTCACGGAGTCCGGGTGACAGGTATTCTGCCGGGGATGTACCATGGGACAGATACCGCTTACTATATCGAAGATGACCATCTGAACCGGATTGACAGAGAGATGATAGAAAAGATAGAACCTCTGGAAAATCTGGCAGTGTGCGGTGCCGTATCCTTCTATGTGGGAAGAAACCATATGGCAGAGTTTTATTATAAAATCCTTCCTCTGCTGCAGGATATTGCAAATGTGACAGAGACAGAGCCGGAAAGATTTCGCTCTTACCTGCCGCCGGAAGCAGAATTTTTCTTCTATCTGGATGCGGAGGATCAGAATGTAACCTGCAGGATATCTGTAAGATACGGGGATAAGAGTTTTTCGGGGCTGGATCTGATTAGAAAGCAGGAGACAGGAGGGCTCGAGCCGTTTCGTGACGGGGCAAAGGAAGAGGAGGTTCTGTATCAGGCTCTTCAGCTTCTGCCGGAGATCGATTATACAAAGGACGAACTTCACTGCGGGAGCAGGGAGGAACTGGTGTACACGATGATGGAATCCGGGGCCGAGAAGCTGATGGAGCTTGGAGAGGTGCGGTGCACAAAGCGTTTCCTCGGGAATAAGACCATCAGACGTGTGAAGGTATCGGTAGGCGTTTCCGTATCCTCGGATCTTCTGGAACTGAATATTTCCACGGAGGATATTCCACAGAGTGAACTTCTGGATCTTCTGGCCGGTTACCGTGCAAAGAAGAAATACTACCGGATGAAGGATGGTTCCTTTGTGAATCTGGAGGATTCCTCCCTGGAGATGCTTTCAGAACTGATGGATGCGATGCATCTCAAACCGAAGGAGTTCGTTAAGGGAAAAATGCACATTCCCATGTACCGCACGCTGTATCTGGACAAGATGCTCGAGGAGAACGACAGTGTCTACAGCAGCCGTGACAGCCGTTTCAGGGAAGTGGTAAAGGGATTTAAGACGGTGAAGGATGCAGATTTCGAAGAGCCGGAAAGTCTGTCAAAGATCATGAGAAAGTACCAGAAGAACGGATACAAATGGCTGCGGACACTGGAAGCATGGAATTTTGGCGGGATCCTGGCGGATGATATGGGACTTGGAAAAACACTGCAGATCATTGCTGTCCTTCTGGCTGCAAAGCAGGAGGGAAAGGAGGGAACCTCTCTTGTGGTGGCACCGGCTTCACTGGTCTTTAACTGGGGCGAGGAATTTGAAAGGTTTGCGCCGGAGCTTAAGATTTCCCTGATTGCCGGAAACCAGGAGGAGCGCAGGAAAAAGCTGGAGGCATGGCAGGAGTCAGACGTACTGGTGACCTCTTATGATCTGCTGAAGCGGGACATTCTCTGTTATGAAGACAAACAGTTTCTGTATGAGATCATTGATGAGGCACAGTATATTAAAAATCAGACAACTGCAGCGGCGAAGGCAGTAAAAATCGTGAAAAGCCGGACACGGTTCGCCCTGACAGGAACGCCCATTGAGAACAGGCTGAGTGAGCTGTGGAGTATTTTTGATTATCTGATGCCCGGATTTTTATACAGCTATGATGTTTTCAAACGGGAGATCGAAACACCGATCGTGAAAAGTGAGGATGAAAATGCGATGAAGCGCCTGCAGAAGATGTCGGGACCGTTCATCCTGCGCAGGCTGAAGGAGGATGTGCTCAAGGATCTTCCGGAGAAGCTGGAGGAAAGCCGTTATGTGAGACTGGAAGATACCCAGCAGAAGCTGTATGATGCGCAGGTGGTCAAGATGAGAGAGATGATCGCGCGTCAGAATCAGGAGGATTTTAACAAGAATAAGCTGGTGATCCTTGCACAATTGACCAGGCTGCGCCAGATCTGCTGTGATCCTTCCCTGTGTTTTGAAAACTACAAAGGTGACGGGGCAAAACGGGAGGCATGCATGCAGCTGATCCAGAGCGCCATAGACGGCGGCCACCGGATGCTGGTATTTTCGCAGTTTACCTCTATGCTGGAGATCCTGAAGCAGGATCTGGATAAGGAGGGAATTTCCTATTATACCATTACAGGAAGTACCTCCAAAGAAAAACGCCTTCAGATGGTCAAGGAATTCAACGAGGGAGATACGCCGGTTTTCCTGATCTCTCTGAAAGCCGGAGGTGTGGGGCTGAACCTCACAGGAGCGGATGTGGTGATTCACTATGATCCATGGTGGAATCTGGCCGTGCAGAACCAGGCCACGGACCGCGCACACCGCATCGGACAGACGAAGAAGGTAACCGTTTACAAGTTAATCGCGAAAAACACAATTGAAGAAAAGATCCAGAACCTCCAGGAGACAAAGAAAAATCTTGCCGAGCAGGTGATCGGCGGTGAGACAGGCCAGCTGGGAAGCCTGAGCAGAGAGGAGATCCTTGACCTTTTGGAACTGTGATAGAAAAACCCGTTTGACAAAAAGTGGTTCCTGGACTAATATGAGTATATCGGGTAAATATACTGGTATAATAGGAATAAAAAGAGGAAGGGGACATCTATGAATTTTTCAAAAAAAAGCAGGTATGGGCTCCGGGCACTGATCGATCTGGCGGTAAGCTCTGAGAATGCGCCGGTGGCTCTGAATCTGATCGCCGAAAGAAATCATATATCACCGCAGTATCTGGAACAGGTATTTGCAGCACTTCGAAAGAACGGACTGGTAAAGAGCATCAAGGGGGCACAGGGAGGCTATCTTCTGGCACGCGGTCCGGAGGAGATCACAGTATCAGAAATCTTAAAGGCACTGGACGGCAGTTATCTGATCGAGGAGGAAGCCCTGGAGCCGGCCGGAGAACGCAGGGGGATCTCGGAGGCCATACAGAAGACACTGATCGATCAGGTGAATGACAGCCTGGACAGTCTGTTAAAAAGCATTACACTGGCGGACCTGGCAAGGTCCTGTCAGTCTTATCATGAGTATGGACAGGATATGTATTACATTTAATGATGCCAGGGTCAAAAGGTCATGATTTTCATGCTTGCATGAAGAATCATGACTTTGGGACCCGCTAAACATGAGAAAGTAGCCATTTTTCGAAGAAAAATGAGCGGATTTCGAATGTTTTTCGGATTTTGGGAGCGCGTAGCGCGGAAAAATCCGAAGGCATCATTTAATTTTAAGGAAAGGGGATGGCGGAATGAATCCGGTATATGAAAAACTGTTAAGATGCTATGAAAGCTTTCGTGCAAAGATTGATTTTAAACCGGAGGTGGCACTTGTGCTGGGATCGGGTCTGGGTGATTACGGGGAGAGTATCCGGCTGGAGGCTGTCCTGGACTATCACGAGATCGAAGGCTTCCCCGTGTCCACGGTTCCGGGGCATAAGGGAAGGTTCCTTTTCGGATATGTGGGAAAGGTGCCTGTGGTGATCATGCAGGGGAGAGTCCATTATTATGAGGGATATCCCATGGAAGATGTGGTGCTGCCGACAAGGCTTATGAAGCTGATGGGAGCCAGGATCCTGTTTCTTACCAATGCGGCAGGAGGATTGAATGACGGCTTTAAACCCGGTGATTTTATGATGATCACCGATCAGATCGCCAACTTTGTCCCGTCACCGCTGATCGGACCCAATATAGATGAGCTGGGTCCCAGGTTCTGCGATATGAGCGAAATCTATGACCGGGATCTGCAGCGGGTGATCCGGGAGGCAGCAGGCAGCCTTTCCATTCCATTGCGGGAAGGTGTTTACGTGCAGCTCACGGGACCGAACTTTGAGACGCCTGCGGAAGTGAAGATGTGCCGGATCCTGGGCGGCGATGCCGTGGGGATGAGTACAGCCTGCGAAGCGATCGCAGCAAACCATATGGGAATGAAGATCTGCGGGATCTCCTGTATCTCCAATCTGGGCTGTGGCATGCAGGATGCCCCTCTGTCCCACACCGAGGTGCAGGAAACGGCAGACAGGGTCGCTCCGCTGTTTAAAAAGCTGATCACGGAGTCCATTGTAAGGATGGTTACTATTCACACGTCAGCCAATTCGAGGTGTTTTCTGTGAGTGTAGCGAAGCGAAAGTCACAGAAAACCCGAGAGTAGCAGCGCGATATGATGCAGAATGCATCATATCTGTGCATCGCGAAGCGAGTTACTGATCACTCCGTGATCAGTAACTAAGGATGGGGGGACTTTCCGGGTAAATTTTTCACACCACTGCTTCTACTAATATCTTATTGTCCATACGTATTTCTTTTACCCCGGGCTGTTTGTTTTTGTTGAAGTTGAAACTGAGCATATAGCCCTTTTGTAAATGATAGTAATCCAGATAATCGGAAAGCTGCTTTTCACCTCGTATATTGTAGGCATTGCCGTGCCAGATCTTCAGCTCAATGATATACTGCTTTCCACGATAATCAACGATTACGTCAGTGCGCCGGTTGTCCCTGGTACGGGCTTCAATGTAATAGTTACCCGTACCATTGATAATCGGTTTCAGGTACAGAAGAAAAAGCTTTCGTCCATTATCCTCGATAAATTTGTCATCCTCGGAGCTATACAAATCTCCCCAGTGTAAAACGAATTTCTCAAGAATCATTTCCATGTTTAAAATTCCATTTTGTATGAATTGATTTCTGTCCATTGTTCCAGCAGAGAAAATCTGACTGTTCAGTTCTTCCGCAGAGGTAAAATAGTTATAGAGCAGAGTTTCGAAAATCCGGTTTGCCACAACCATAGCTCCATCCTCATTTTTCACAAAACCGAACATCGATGCAATTTGAATGACAGGATTATGCAGGTTATAACTGATTTTTTTTCCGCAAAACAGGATGGAATAAATCATCTCCTTCAGCTCAGGATAGTCACTCAGTTTCCTGAACATGGATTCAAAAAGAGTGTTATTCTCTGTTAAAAGAATCTTTATGGCAGCTTGAAATCCTTCCCTTGTCCATGCAGATTTTTTGTCGGGATATCCATCACTGCCGGCAATCTGTTCATCGATCAGTTTGCAGATATGTGATACAAGGAATGGATAACCGGAAGTATAGTCATAGATCAATCCGGCAATTTCACAGATCTTCATGCCTGTCTGATCGTCTGATTCATATTCAGTAAGCATGCCGGCAATATCCTCAACGGAAAAACTCATGTTTACAGAGAAGTCCACCGCAATATTCCACGGACTGTTTTGCTTATGTGCATCATCCGGACGGATTTTGTGCTTCATATTTTTTACATCGTAAACGCCTGCGAGGATGACAGACTGAAACGTAGCTCTGACATCCCTGTTAATATAATATCCGCGAAGCTGTGCCAGAAAATCCAGGAAAACCTGATTATTGGATGCACTGTCTACCTCATCAATGAGCAGAACTACCGGTTTCACAGAGACATCACATATGCGGCTCAGATATTGAAATAATTCATACAGTTCAATTTCTTCTTTGTGTTCACGCAGATCTTTTTTAAATGTTGTGAAAGAATCTTTAAGTTCCGGACTGATATCAGGATTGTCTGCTTCAATTGCTTCGATGAAAATCCGGGCAAATGTAACAGAAAAGGTATTTTCATTCCTGAATTTGGAAGCACTCATCATCTGGAAATCCAGACTTGCAACAAGGTAGTCCTTTGTCAGAAAACGGCTCAGTGCCCTCAGCGTCGTGGTTTTTCCATATTGTCTGGCACGGTTGATAGTAAAATAGCTTCCACTATCCACCATTTTCTTGATCTGTACCAGCCTTGAATCAATATTCACCATATAATGCAGATTCGGCTTACAGTCCCCGGTGATATTAAAGGATTTCCTCATCGTTTCCATGCTCCTTTCTTCCCTGCTGTCAGCGTTTTGATTTCATTATAACGATTTGGGAGAGAAGCGTCAACGGCAGTAAAACATAATTCAGCCCCTGGCAGAGGTGATTTTGCGAATGGACTCTGAACTGTTACGGTAATCTTGTATATCACTGCCGGAATGATTATAATAATGTCAATACATGATGCCAGGGTCAAATACTTTTGACCCCAACTCATTACATTTCAGCAGAAAAGGGGGGGTTATAACAGTTAAATTTATATTAGAAAAAGTTATAAAATAGTGTAGACTTTTATAACATTTGTTGATAGAATAAAGTATAAACATTATAAGGAGATTTTTAATCATGAGCAAATACTATTCTATCAATGAATTTTCAAAAATTTTAGGAGTGTCAGCACAGACATTACGAAATTGGGACAAAAACGGAAAACTTCATCCACACCATACTTCTAGTAACGGATACAGATATTATTCGCATGAGCAATTAAATCAAGTGATGAATATAAAACCAAATCTTAGCAGAATTGTTATTGGATATTGTAGAGTTTCAAGTAATAAACAAAGAGATGATTTGGAACGACAAATAGAGAACATGGAATTGTATTTAACTTCTCAAGGAAAACCTTTTGAGATTATAAGTGATATAGGTTCTGGAATCAATTATAAGAAAAAAGGATTAAAAGAAGTTATTAAACGAATATCTCAAAATAAAGTTGAAAAAGTTGTAGTTTTATACAAAGACAGGCTATTAAGATTTGGTTTTGAATTAGTTGAATATATTGCAAGCTTATATAATTGTGATATAGAAATAATTGATAATACTGAAAAATCAGAACAACAAGAACTTGTTGAAGATTTAGTTCAAATAATAACTGTATTTAGCTGCAAATTGCAAGGTAAACATGCTAGCAAGGCAAGAAAACTTGTAAAAGAATTAATTGATGAAGGTGGTGAAGATAATGATAAAAACA
>UQCM01000074.1 GCA_900539525.1 uncultured Blautia sp. | reverse complement strand
AAAAGAAATATGGCTCTGGGATATAAATCCCAGAGCCGCTTTGTCTACAGTCTGAAGCGGGCTCTGTGAGCCCGCTTTTTTATGATATGATTTCGAATGTTTTTCGGATATGTGTTTACCAGTACCGCATGATTTTTGTAATGTTTTTGGGATTCCCCAGATCATAATTGGAAATTTTGATTCCGCCCGCCGGATAAGGCTGGCTGTTGGAAGCGTGTACAACCTTTCCGTTGCCGATGTAGATCGCTACATGGGAAGGGGCGCTGTAGTAATAACCAATGATGTCACCGGGCATCAGTTCCTTTTCTGATACAAACTTCACTTCTGCAAAGGGACCTCCCGCCTCCTTAGAGGCATTTCCAAGTGCCTGTGCCTGGGAGGTTCTCGGAATGTTGATACCAAAATGCTTAAAGACCAGTTTGGTAAATCCGGAACAGTCCACACCCTTTGTAAGGTCTGTGGCACCGCCGTAGGAATAGGGATATCCGATAAACTGCTGTGCGTATTCGGCGATCGCACGCCCTATGGCATAGCCTTCTGCGTCCAGAGTGGCTGCGCCTGTGGCATCGAAGGAGTATACGGCATCGTTGATAGTAAGAACCGTATTTACGGCCATGGCGCCTGTGGATGGATCAAAGTAGTAGTTGACACCGCCCAGGAGCTGGAATCCTGTCTTCATAGCACCGGTTTCCGGATCCAGATAATAACGGTGGCTGTTGTAATCGATCAGACCTTTGGCAATGCTGCCGTCTGCCTGGAACAGATAGGTGACATTGTTGATCTTATAGAAGCGGTCGAGCACACGCACGCCGTTTCCATCCACACAGTAGCCATCCTGCCATGCGTTTTTCAGAAGTACTCCATTTTTATTGAAATAATACCACTTGCCATCGATCTCTTCCCAGCATTTTTTTGCCATGGTAAGATCCGTCCGGATATAGTAGGTCTTCGACTTTTCTGTAAAAAATCCGGGATTCTTTGTCTTTGTAACATATCCGGAAGCATTTACATATTTGTTGTCAACCCATTTTTTGACAGCCATTCTTCCATTTGTCTGGTAGTAGCGGTTTTTCACCCACTTATTCGTGACCATGGCACCGGAAGAACCGAATCGGTAATAGTAATTACCGATTTTTACAGAGCCCTTGACCTTCTGGCCGGTGGAAGGATTCAGGTAGTATGTCTTGCCATCAAGTGTAATCCATCCATAGCACCGTCTTCCCAGCTCATCTACATAATACTTCTTATCGATCCAGCAGTTTCTCTGTAAAACGCCTTGTGAATTAAAATAATAGTATTTCTTGCTGATCTTCTGCCATCCTGTCAGAGCAGCTCCGGTGCGTTTGCTGAAATAATAGCCGGTTCCATCATCACAGACGATGTAGCCGGTTTTTTGAATACCGGTCTGGGGATCGAAGTAGTAATACTTCTTTCCAATCCTGACAACCCCTCCACGTCTGGCCCCTGTATCGGGATCCATATAATAGGTGGTATTCTTGATCGTCAGTAATCCGGTGGCGAGCTTTCCCTGATAATTGTAATAGTACCAGTTGCCGTCTCTGGACACCCAGGTATTCCTGGGGGCTTCCTGTGAAGAAGAGGCGTTATCTGTACCCGCATCCATCCGGTTCCCGTTTGCATCGATCTGGATACCGTTAATGGTCGTATTTTTTACCATTTTTCCATCTGCTCCCAGGTAGGAGCTGTCTACCCAGACGTTTGTCAGCATCCGGCCTCTTGCATCAAAATAGTACCATTCTTTTTTGATCAGGGTCCATCCGGTTGCGGCATATTTATCTTTTTTAAAGTAATATTTGTATTTTCCTATCTTCTTCCATCCGACAGCATAGCCTTTTCCATTTTTCAGGGTATAATATCTGCCGTTTGCATCCGCTTTCCATGCGGCCTGGGTGTCCGGTCCGGGGACGGTTACACCAATAAGTCCCGCAAGAAGCAGAGCTGCAATTAATTTTTGCTTCATAAAAACTCCTATAAATTCCGTATTTGTTGCTGCTTGTTCATAACAAAAGGGATTGTATATAATTCGTTACAAAACATTACAGAAATATTACATCACGGTAAATTCTACAGGATAGGGGGTAAAAAGTCAATAGAAAACCCCGGATTTCCATAAAGTTAAGAAATCCGGGGCTGCTATTCACACGTCAGCCGGTTCGAGGTGTTTTCTATTTTTTCTTTGTCTGCATCCGTTTGATTACCTTCAGACGCGTAAATTCCTCACGTTCTTTTTCTTCCAGGGCATTCTGGATATTTATGGTGAGCGCTGTATAGGTTGGAATGGTAATATTCTTCAGGGCATTGGCCCGCTTCTGCGTTTTCTTGATGTTGGTCGCCAGACGGTAGGCAGAATTTTCAATCATGGAGAGGCGCATGGTGAGCTCCTTTACCTTCTCAAAGGCGACCTTGGCCTGATCCAGCGACGGAGAGGTGCTGTAATAGGCGTAGGTGGGGGCACTGGGAGAGGTATCATATTCTACCAGCGGAATTTCCGTTCCCATGATGCTCCTGGTCTTGATACGGATGGAATCCTCCACAGGTACAGAGAAGGAGATTTCCTCCACAAGGCTGATTCCCAGTTCGATATTGGCCCTCTGCAGTGCGGCATAGGCGGCACGGAAGGTCACATCGATTTCCTTCTGGATGGCATCTGCCTTCTGGATCAGCCCCATCATTTCACGGATCAGGATATTACGCTTTTTGTCCATCAGCTCGTATCCCTGTCTGGCCAGTGCCAGGGAGTTCTTTGCCAGTATGAGATTTCCTTTGGTAGGAAAGGTGTTTGGATTCATGAAATCACCTCACATCCTCAGCAGGTTTATAATATTTATCCAGAAGCTTTGTATCGATTCGGTCGAGCTCTTCTCTCGGAAGCATCGAAAGCAGCTCCCAGCCCCTGTCCAGCGTTTCGATGATGGTACGGTTTTCCTCCTCGCCCTGTCCGACAAAACTGTCTTCGAAGGCTTTTCCAAATTCCAGATAGGTCTTATCCAGAGGGGAAAGTTCATCCTCGCCGATGACAGAAGCCAGCGCTCTGGCGTCGCCTACCCGGGCATAGCAGGAGAAGAGCTGGTTGGCAACTGCCTGATGGTCTTCCCTGGTGTATCCTTCGCCGATACCGTCCTTCATCAGTCGGGAGAGGGAAGGAAGCACATTGATGGGCGGATAGACGGACTGTCCGTGCAGCTGCCTGTCCAGTACGATCTGACCTTCGGTAATATACCCTGTCAGGTCGGGAATCGGGTGTGTAATATCATCGTTCGGCATGGTCAGGATCGGGATCTGGGTTACAGAGCCGTTGACGCCCTGGACGATGCCGGCACGTTCATAGATGGTGGCCAGTTCACTGTAGAGATATCCGGGGTACCCTTTCCGGCTGGGGATCTCTCCCTTAGAGGAGGAAACCTCGCGCATGGCCTCGGCAAAGGAGGTCATATCGGTCAGAATGACCAGAATATGCATACCTTTCTCAAAGGCAAGGTATTCAGCGGCGGTCAGTGCCACTTTCGGGGTGATCAGACGTTCCACGACCGGGTCGTTTGCCAGGTTCAGATACATGACGACATGGTCGGATACACCGCTTTCTTCAAAGGTTTTGCGGAAGAATTCTGCCACATCGTACTTGACACCCATAGCGGCAAATACGATGGCAAATTCCTCATCAGAATCATCCCCCAGGGATGCCTGCTTTACGATCTGTGCGGCAAGCCTGTCATGGGGCAGACCGTTTCCCGAAAAGATGGGAAGCTTCTGTCCGCGGATCAGAGTGGTCAGTCCGTCGATGGCAGAGATGCCGGTGCGGATATAGTTACGAGGGTATTCGCGCGTCACCGGATTTAAGGGAAGGCCGTTGATATTGCGCTTCATTTCCGGTGTGATCTCTCCCATGTCATCGATGGGCTGTCCGATTCCGTTGAAGGTGCGTCCCAGGATTTCTGTGGAAAGCGCCACCTCCATAGGATGTCCGGTAAGTCTTGTACGCGTGTTCTTCAGGGACATGCCCTCATTTCCTTCAAAGACCTGGATAACGGCTTTGTCCTCATACAGCTCCACGATACGGCCCAGCTTCTTGTCTGTGCCATTTACGGTAATCTCCACGATTTCCTCAAAAGAGGCATTTTCGACGCCTTCCAGCACAACCAGGGGGCCGTTGATTTCACTGAGTCCTAAATATTCAATTGACATGATCCTACCTCCCTACGCATTTTTTGCCAGAACTTCGTCAAAAAATTCATCTATGGCAGTGTGATATTCATCAAATTTTTCCGGATGGTCATTTGGAACATCGTATTTGATCGCTATGATCCGGTCGAAAATATTGCTTTCCTTCAAGACGGACATGGGCATTCCCATCGTGACAAGGATCTTTGCCTTTTTGTAAAGATACAGGATGATATCCATCATCAGGAACTGTTTCTTCATGGGGACACAGGTGTCATCCGGATGGAAGGCATTCTGCTGCAGGAATCCCAGGCGGATGACGCGTGCAATCTCCAGCGTCAGCTTCTGGTCGTCCGGCAGTACATCGCTTCCGATCAGTTTTACGATTTCCATCAGGCTGCTTTCCTGATTCAGGATCGCCATGAGCTGGTTTCTCTCATCCACAAAGTTCGGATCCACGTTGTCCCGGTACCAGGGGGAGAGATCGTTTAAATATTCGCTGTAGCTGGTCAGCCAGTGGATAGCCGGGAAGTGTCTCGCATAGGCAAGAGATTTATCCAGTCCCCAGAAGCAGCGTACAAAACGCTTGGTATTCTGTGTAACGGGCTCTGAAAAATCACCGCCCTGGGGTGAGACAGCGCCGATGATCGATACGCTGCCTTCCGTGCCGTTTAAGTTCTGCATCAGGCCGGCACGCTCATAGAAGGCGGAGAGCCGTGATGCCAGATAAGCTGGGAAGCCTTCTTCGGCGGGCATCTCCTCCAGACGTCCGGAGAGCTCACGCAGAGCCTCCGCCCAGCGGGAGGTGGAGTCAGCCATGATCGCCACATCGTAACCCATATCCCGGTAATACTCTGCCAGAGTGATACCGGTGTAGATCGATGCCTCCCGGGCTGCCACCGGCATATTGGAGGTATTTGCGATCAGAGCGGTACGGTCCATCAGAGGGTTGCCGCTTCGCGGGTCGATCAGCTCTGAGAATTCTTCAAGAACCTGCGTCATTTCGTTTCCGCGCTCACCACATCCGATATAAATAATGATATCTGCGTTAGACCACTTGGCGATCTGGTGCTGTGTCATGGTCTTTCCGGTTCCAAAGCCTCCCGGTACGGCAGCCGTTCCTCCCTTTGCGATGGGAAACAGGGTATCCAGGATACGCTGTCCTGTGATCAGAGGCTTGCCGGCGGCATACCTTGCCGCGGTGGGGCGCGGGATACGAATCGGCCATTTCTGGGCCAGTGAGAGCTTTACTTCGGATCCGTCGTTTAACTGAAGGGTAACCAGGGGATCCTTGATGGTATATTCACCGTCCGGGACAGCATCTATGATTCGTCCGGACATTTTTGGAGGTACCATGGACCGGTGCAGGATGGCAGGAGTTTCCGGAGTTTCCGCAATGACGGTTCCGCCGCGTACTTCATCACCTGCCTTTACTGTGATATGTACCTTCCACTTTTTTTCAGTATCCAGCGAATCTACGCTGACGCCCCGGCTGATATATTTGCCGGAGTTTTTTGCAATCTCACTTAAAGGCCGTTCGATACCATCGAAAATATTATTCAGGATACCGGGACCTAAGGTGACAGAAATTGCATCTCCGGACGCTTCCACGATGTCGCCCGGCTTCAGCCCGGTAGTCTCTTCAAATACCTGAATCGTCGTGATATCTGAGGTCAGAGCGATCACTTCACCTACCAGGCGTTCCTTGCCCACATAGACCATCTCGGCCATGGAAAAGCCGGTATTACCCTTAAGATAAACCACAGGACCATTGATGCCGTAGATCATTCCGGTTTTATTCATGGATGCCACCTCCGTTAAACGTAAATTCTGCCTTTTCTTCTTTCAGCTTCGTGGCAAAGGAATTGTCGATCAGGATATGACGGTCCGCCAGGACTGCCCGGGTGCCTCCCATAAAGGATTCGCGGGAGACGCAGAGCGGCGCACCCGTTTCGGCCATCAGGCCGGCACGCTTGGAAACATCTGCCGGATCAATATAGATCGTTACCCTTTCGCCATTCGCATATTTCAGGATCTCCTGGATCTGGCGGGTCAGCAGTTCATGATAGGCAGGGGTATCCATGTATTCTTCAAGCTTTGTTTTGACTTCTACAAAAAGCTTGTCTTTTAACTCGGACTGCTTTTTTTTGACCTGGCGCTTCAGCTCTATCTGCTGTCTGGACAGCGCTTTGTTCTTTGCGCGCGTCAGACTGACGGTTTCTGTCTTAAGCTGCAGATCTGCCTGGCGTTCTTTTGTAAGCCGGTGCTCTTCAAAAATCCTGTCCAGAGATGCCCGGTATTCATCGATCATTGCGAGACTCTCAGCCTTCGCCTGTTCCAGAGCGGACTCTTCAAAATGATTTAATTTTTCCTCAGTAGTCAAGCTATCACCTTCTTTACAGTTTTATTCCAATTGCTTCGTTGACATAGGATGTGATAAAGTCGGGCTTTCGGCCTGTACCATGACGGTCCGGAATCTCTATGATCAGCGGAAGTCTGCGGTTCAGTTTTACATCATCCACGATATCGGGAAATTCTCTTCCGAATTTTTCCGTAAGCAGAAGGATGCCGATGGATCTGTCGGCGATCGCCCGTTCGAGTGCCTCCTTTAATTCGGATCTTTCGTGTACGACACAGCCTTCCACGCCTGCCAGTCTCATTCCGGTGCAGGTATCGACATTATCACTGATCAGATACATTTTCATCAGCCTAATTTACCAAGGATCATGAAGGAGATGATCAGTCCGTACAGGGCGACACCTTCTGCAAGTCCTACGAAGATCAGAGACTTACCAAGGATGCTCTGGTCCTCACTGATCGCACCGAGAGCAGCACTTGCAGCACTGGCAACTGCAATACCGCCGCCGATACAGGAAAGTCCGGTAACAAGTGCTGCCGCCAGGTATCCCATGCCTGTAGCCAGGCCGGAAGCCTCGGACGCAGCTTCTCCTGCAGCGGCAGCTACGGAACCGTCACCGGTGAATGCGATGATGTTGGCGAGAATCAGTGTACCGAAGAAGAAGAAACAGTTTACGGCAAGGGATGTTTTGTAACGCCCCCTGTTTCGCTCCCCGATCAGAAATGCACCGAAGGGAACGATGATGCTGAGTACCAATGCGATAATTAAGGTTACGGAAACTAAAGTAGTCATAAGAAAATCCTCCTGTTTAATAATCCTTTTATTCTTAAGATTTTTATCTGTTCAGAACAGCAGTCCACAGACCTGTCTGAACAGTTACTTCATTTTTCTGGCAAAGGGTTTAAATTCCCGGCCGTTTCCTTTGTAGAAGCGGCTGAACATTTCGTAATACTCCAGACGCAGTACCTGGATTCCTACAATCAGACCTTCCATTCCCGATACAAAAAGGTTGCCGAGAATGATCACGATCCAGTTCGGTGAGCCACCGTTTTCAGCACCGGCCAGCATCAGAACGACCTGCATCATGGCTGCGTGGCTCACGGCAAAGGCTCCAATACGGACGAAGGACAGCGTATTTGAAAAGTAGCTCAAAAGAACCTCAAACATTTCAAAAACAGCCTGTACGAGGAACATACCCTTTTCCTCCGGCATAAAATCTTTCTTTTTCTCCACCAGCCTCGAAAGCGGCTCCTTTAAGATAATCAGAAGCAGCGGAAGAGCAAACATGACCACAAGCACGATGCCGGCCGGAAGTCGGTTTCCTGTCATAAAGAGCAGGATCACGGCAACGACGGCGCCGTAGAACACCAGTCCTGCCAGACCATTGGTGTCAAACCAGGTATTTTCTGCATCATTTGCTTTGAGACCATTGATAATATGAAAGATCATGGTTACCAGGATCAGGAACATGCCGAAGGTAATCGCTACGACAAATACCGTATTCAGCTTTCCGATAAACGGAAGAGTCATCATGCTTTCGGAAGGTCGCAGCCATACTGCGGGCAGCAGGTCTTCGAATCCGAAAAAGCTTCCATATAAAAAGCCGAAGATCGTGGAGAAGAATCCGGCGCGGCTGATGATCGCTGCCAGATCAAGCTTTTTAAAATGGTACAGCAGGGCACCGCCGATCAGCAGACAGAGTCCCTGTCCCACATCTCCAAACATGGCGCCGAAGATAAAGGCGTAGGTCAGTCCTACGAAAACGGTAGGATCCAGCTCGTTGTAGGCAGGCAGTCCGTACATACGGACAAACATCTCGAAGGGCCGGAACAGTCTGGAGTTTTTCAGTTTCGTGGGCGGCTTGCTGATAACGTTGTTTTTGTCATCCTCCACAATGCAGTACAGGCTTTCATCTTCGGTAATGTCGCGCTCAAAGGCTTTCGCATCGTCCTCGGACATCCAGCCGCAGAGAATATAGAACACCTGTGATTCATCTTTGCCGCTGGTACATGCAGCAAGCTTTCTGACATCAAAGTTGGTGGAAAGAGATTCCAGACGGTCTCTGGCTGCGAGGAGTCTGTCCCTTTGCGACTCCAGGATCTGTGCCGTTTCCTGACGGCATTCTTCGATCCGGGCCGTGCAGTCCTGAATTTCTTTTTTCAGCGTCTCAAAGGACTGCTGTGGTGTGCCTTCATACTGATCCGGCATATAGATCTGCTGGAAATGCATGGATGAAAATACGGCATCCAGCCTCGTGGCATGTCCGGAAGGAACGAAATAAACGCCCCAGACATACTGATCATCACTGTGGCACTTACAAAATACCGTGTCCAGACTGTCGTAGACATAGCGTTCGAAATTGTCGTAGTAGTCCTTTGCGATTTTACCGAAACGGTATTTGATAAACCGGAATTCGAGTACGCGGTGGATGTTGTAATCAAACCCCAGGAATGGTTCGATACTGTTTAAGGATTTCTCGAATTTCTTTTGCTCTTCCTCCAGCTGTGTGCGTCTGCTGTTGATTGCGTCGATCTGCTTATCCAGCGACTGCAGGATATCAATGGCCTCCTCTGCAGTTATCGGACTGGCGGATGCAGATGTGCTGTCCTGTAAAAGCTGTGTGTACGCATTCGCCTTTGTCAGCCATTCCCTGTAAGGATTGATGGCGATATATGGTTTCAGATTTCTTACACTTTTAAGCTCTGACAGGGCATTCTCCAAATGAATCTCATATTTTGAAAGATATTCATTTACCACGCGGTCAATGTCAGCTTTCGGTCCTGTAATACTCAGGAACTTCATTTTGACAATCACCGGTTAACACCTCCTTATCTTGTTTTTATTATTGGTAAACGTTCAGATCCCATTCGAAAAATTCATGAATCTGCATGGCTCTGAACAGTTACTGTTATTTTATATTTATGTACTTTAGCGTTTCTGCCTGGCCAAGTCCATACCGGACACACTCCAGGACAGTTGTGATTTTATCGATTTCGCGTTCCTTGTCATAGAGATAGGAAATTACCGTAGCGATGGAATAAGGATCCCTCGCTGCCGCCTTGTGCTGTACCTGCTGGCGGATCTGGTGATAGGCTTCCTCCAGATTCTGTACGGAATAGTTTTCATAATGCTTTCCGTAATAGGTCTGTGAGATAGCTGCGGCAAATGCATCCTGATCTAAAGCCTCAACGAGACTGCGTATGTCACCGGTGTGAAGATGATGCTCTACCGGGATCAGATGCGCATACACTTCGGTATCTGACATGTGGAAGTAATGCCTAGAGCGGTAGATCCAGCAGACATTCAGCAGATCCATCTTCGTTCCATATGCCTCCTGAAAATGCCCGAGCTGACTTTTCGGTATTCCCTTTGCACCGGATCGGAAGAGCCATCTGAAATAGAAGAGATCCATCGCCATTTCATAATCCCAGAGTGTGGGATCCTTAATATCAGAAAGGCGGTGCAGCGCATGGTAATAGATCGAACCCTTCAGATTCTCCACGAATTCATGGATCGTTCTGCTGGCGGAAATCTTCTGCAGATTAATATCGGAATGCTTCTGAAAAAATTCCTCAAAAATCTTCAGATTCAGAGTAACATCCCGATGGTCAAACACCATGCGCATACAGGTCTTCAGGATCGTGACCTCATAGCGGTGAAAATAAAGATCCAGAAATTTCCGCTGTTCCACAGGGGAAAAGCAGTAGATTTTCCGGAAATCCGTATAGATGGCATTTGTCAGCATCTTTTCAATATCGCCGCGATGCAGGGAAAACTCATCCACATTTGCAAACAGATCCCGATATGCAGGATGCTTTTTTAACCAGGCCAGCGCTTCTGTCACACTTGACATGTTTGCCAGCTCCCGGTAGTCTGCATCTGTGAGAAGCCGGCTCTTTATGGCCCGTATTTTCGTGGTCGTTCCACTGTAAGCTAAGAGATTTCCCATACGATTACTCCTTTAACATTTTCTGAAGAATTTCTCCGGCCAGCTTTTCATGGTTGGTTTCATAATCTTTCTCCATCATGCGGATGGCATGTTCGGTATCACGCTTCAGGCCGGAAAGCTCGTCTGCCATCCGGGCATCCAGCTCTTCCTGAAGACTTTTTAGCTTCTGCTGCGTTTCCCGGTCGATCCTGGCATCAAACTGTTCGGTCTTTGTCTGAAACTGTTCCTTCAGCTGATCTTTTTCCAGCGAGGCCGAATCAATCATGCGTGTGGCGGCATTTTCGATGGCCGATAACCGGTCTACAATCATATCCATAGTCTGTCCCTCCTGTTTTTTTCTTAATAATATACACCTTTTTCCTAAAAAATCCAGAGAAAAATAGTGCAAAAATGATGTTTGGATTTTGAGAAAGATTGTGTAACTCTTAAAGGTCTTCCTTTTGCTCATGTCATAAAATGACTTATACGGGTTGCACAGATGAAAAAAGTCGGGTAAGATAAACAGGACAGTTACGAGCAGAAGGAGGAAGATACCATGCGTTTGAGAAATATACCGGGAGCGGATGAGGTGGTGGGGAACAGCCCGCTGGTCATCCATGATCCGGAAAAGCAGCAGGGAAGATGGAAAGAGGTCTTCGGAAATGAGAATCCCATTCATATTGAGGTGGGGATGGGAAAGGGACAGTTTATCACAGAGATGGCAATTCGTCATCCAGATATCAATTATGTGGGAATCGAGCGCTATACCAGTGTGCTTCTGCGTGCGGTCCAGAAGAGAGAGAAGCCAGAGGAGATCCCGAACCTCTACTATCTATGTGTGGATGCCCGTGACCTGCCGCAGATCTTTGCGCCTGGCGAGGTGGGGCGCATCTATCTGAATTTCTCAGATCCGTGGCCAAAGGACCGCCATGCCAGGAGACGCCTTCCATCCAGAGAGTTTCTGGCACGCTATGACCAGATTCTGACGAAAAATGGAAGAGTGGAGTTTAAGACAGACAATCAGGGACTGTTTACCTTTGCGCTGGAGGAAGCAAAAGAGGCCGGGTGGCATCTGGATGCCTGCACCTTTGATCTGCACCATGATGAAGTGATGATGGAGGGAAATGTGATGACAGAGTATGAGGAGAAGTTCTCCGGTATGGGAAATCCGATCTATAAGATGATCATCACACATTCTGAGGGAAATCGCATAGAATGAGCTAAGGGACAAAGGAGTCTCTGCAAAAGGATCATTCGGGAGGTATGTATGAGAAAACGGACAATTCAGGACAAAATCGGTCAGGCGGTGATGGAGAAGCCGGGACTGAACAAAAAACTGCTGATAGTTCGCAAATCCCTCGATGAGGTGAGCAGATTACTGGAGAAGGAAGGAAAGAAAAAGTCATAAAACAGCGGAGCAGGCTTTTGCAAATAGAAAAGTCTGCTCCGCTTACGATTTGCCCGGTAAAAGGTAACATGTTTCAATACACACACTGCATCATCATTCCAGAGGCTCACTTTGATCCTCAAGCAGGTGCCTTTTATGCAGCTGATGGGCCAGGATCCGGTTTGCCAGATAGCGCAAAAAGGCTACCACAGGTACACCGAGAAACATGCCGAGTACTCCGCCGATCTTTCCTCCGATGGTGATGGCAATGATGATCCATAGAGGCTTTAATCCTGTAGAATTTCCCAGAATCTTCGGACCGAGAATCAGCCCGTCAAACTGCTGCAATACAAGGATCAGAACAGTAAAGATCACAGCCTTGACCGGGGAGATCAAAAGCAGGATCACAACGCCGGGAACGGCACCGATGAAAGGGCCGAAGTAAGGGATCATATTTGTGACCCCTACGATCACACTGATCAGCACGGTATAGGGAAGCTGAAGGATGGACATCAGTAAAAAGCACAGACAGCCGATGATTGCTGAATCTAAAGCCTTCCCGATGATAAAGCTGCTGAAAAGGTTATACGCCTCACGAAGGATCTCTACGACGGTAGTAATATGCTTCACAGGTACGAAGGCATAGACAATGGACCGAAGCGAGTTTTTCAGCGGCTTCTTGTCAGAAAGCATATATACTGAAACGATAATGGCAATGATCAGATTCAGCAGCCACTGTACAACGATCATAGATCCCTGATAGAGCGCAGGTACGAGGTTCGTCGCAAAATCACGCATATACGCAATGACATCCGGCAGTGCATTGTTGATGGTAGTCCTTACCACATCCATATCCAGCTCCGGGAAGTGCTCTTCCAGGTTATCTACGAAGTGATAGATATCATTGACCGCTCTGGGAATATAATTTACCAGGTCGGTAATACTGCTGACCAGCTGCGGCATAATGCCAAAGAAAACAACAGCGATCAGTCCGATCACCAGCACATAGGCGAGAGCGATCGACAGGATCTTACGGAAAGCAGTATCCTTTAAATGAAAAAGCTTTCCAAGTAAATCGCCAAGTCTCTGCATCAGAGGATTCAGAATAAAAGCGATCAGCCCGCCGATGATAAAGGGCATCAGGACGTTGATGACATTCTTTAATGTCATCATTGTGTCGTCCCAGGAGACAAACAGCTTGATGATCACTGCACCGACAAAAATGACGGCGATCGCATAGATCGAGATCGTAAAATAATGACTGTTTGCCAGAAAGCGGGTAGATTCGTTTTTTGTTTCTGTTTTCTGCCCGGAGGCAGCCGGTGGTGTTTTCTTTAATCTGTTTTCATCCATCTAAGTCACGTCCATTTCTTTTGTTTTGATAACTGCCCTGTACAGGGCGTTTACATGAGAAGATTGCTTTTTACTTATTATATCTGTTTTCGTATATTCATTCAAGCTTTTGATAAAATGAGTTGCCCGACAAATGAGACTTTCCATTTGTCCCCTGGCATTATAAAATTGTGAAAATAAAAAAATTGAAAAATTTGAAAAAAGTACTTGCATTTTGCGGAAACATGATATATAATTCTTTTTGCGTCAAGGAAATACAAAAAAATAACGCAAGCGCGATTAGCTCAGCTGGCAGAGCACCTGACTCTTAATCAGGGTGTCCAGGGTTCGAACCCCTGATCGCGCACT
>UQCM01000073.1 GCA_900539525.1 uncultured Blautia sp. | reverse complement strand
TCGGAGAAGCAGACAAGTGATTGGTGTAGTTATTTTCGAGACGCTATACTAGTATAACAAGATAAAAAACACTCTTGCAATCATTACAAGAGTGTTTTGATATTCCTAGAAATTCAGATTCAGTACAACTGCTAATACAATAAATCCAATGGCCAGAAACTTTGTGGCTTTCACAAGCGCACCTTCGATGGAACGTCCCTTGTTCTTTCCCCAATATGTTTCGGAAATACCAGCAATACTTCCAAGTCCTGCGGATTTACCTTCCTGCATTAAAACAATAACGGTCAATGCAATGCAGACAATTATGAATACAATCTGAAGAACCAGTCTTAAAATCTCCACTTCCTACACCTCCTATGCTGAACACAGTCAGTTTATCACAGAAGGAAATGGTTGTCAATTTATTTCCTCTTGAAGTTTTCAGTTACTCTTTTCTCAGGTTACCGGTCACGGATAATACTTTTTCTTCAATTCTCAGCAATTGATTGTATTTTGCTGTACGTTCACCTCTGCAGGGCGCACCCGTTTTAATCTGTCCGGCACCGCAAGCCACAGCAATATCCGCAATCATCGTATCCTCTGTTTCTCCCGACCTGTGGGAAATGATCGTACGGTAACCTGCACGATGGGCCATTTCAATAGCATCAAAAGCCTCTGTAAGAGTTCCTATCTGATTCACTTTAATCAGGATCGCATTCGCGGCTCCCAGTTCGATCCCTCGTTTCAGGCGTTCTGTATTTGTGACAAAAAGATCATCTCCTACCAGCTGGATTCTCTCACCCAGTACATCCGTCATCCTTTGCCATCCTGCCCAGTCATCTTCAAATAGTCCATCTTCAATGGAGACGATGGGGAATTTACTGACCAGCTCCTCATAATAACTGACCATTTCATCCGATGTCCTGTATACACCTTCTCCCGGAAAGTGATACCGGCCGCTTTCTTCTTCATACAGCTCACTTGCCGCAGCATCAAGCGCAATAACAATGTCTTCCTTCATGCGATATCCGCTTCGTTCCACCGCCTCACAAATCAGTTCGAGAACTGCTGTTGAATCCGGAAGATCCGGAGCAAAGCCGCCTTC
This sequence comes from uncultured Blautia sp., assembly GCA_900539525.1. Lineage (GTDB taxonomy): Bacteria > Bacillota > Clostridia > Lachnospirales > Lachnospiraceae > Hominisplanchenecus_A. Next base: position 12,850 of record UQCM01000073.1, on the reverse strand, counting down.
ATCTCCAACACCCGTGGAAAGATTCTTCTCTTTCAACAGGTGTTTCAAAGTGTGATAGATCTCTGAACATATCTGAAGCCGTTCCCTGAAATTATTTTCTCCAACAGGCATGATCATAAATTCCTGAAGGTCTACCGTATTATCCGCATGGCAGCCCCCATTTAAGATATTCATCATGGGAACAGGAAGTACATGAGCATGCATCCCGCCCAGATAGCGAAACAACGGAATTTTCAGCGCATTTGCTGCTGTTGCAGCGACTGCCATAGAAACACCAAGGATTGCATTTGCCCCCAGATTGGATTTATTTACTGTCCCGTCTGCCCTGATCAGCCGTCTGTCAATCTCTGCCTGCTCTAATACATTTTCACCGATGACAGCATCTGCCAGCACTGTATTTACATGATGAACCGCCTTCTCTACGCCCAGACCGCTGTAACGCTTTTCTCCATCCCGAAGCTCCACTGCCTCGAACTGCCCTGTAGATGCTCCGGATGGCACTGCTGCCCTCCCTACGATCCCATTTTCGGCCAGTACTTCTACTTCAACTGTGGGATTTCCTCTGGAATCCAGAATTTCGCGTGCATAAACATCTAAAATTGATATATATTGACACATAAAAAGACACACCTCCTTGCGGATAGTGTGTCCTTTCTTTTATTTTTCATCCATGATTTCTCTTACTTCATCTGTAATCTCACCTTCCACACGAGAGTGTATCAGAAGGTTTAGAAGACGATACAACTGTGGCTGTTCTCTATATACCTCATGCTTTTCCTGAAAATAAGGTGTCATTCTTTCCCTCAATTCCTCCACTTTTGAAGCCTGAAGCATTTCCTGGACAAGCTGCTCTGAAGCCTCAAGTTCCCGCAATGCAATGGAACATGCATAACAATACTCCGCTTCGGAAATCAACGGACTTTCTGTCAGGCAGTTCATTTTTATACGAACCGCCTGCTTTACGATATCCAATACCATATTATTTCTTCAGAAGAAGAGACTTTCCTGTCATTTCCTTCGGCTGCTCCATTCCCATCATCTCAATCAGTGTCGGTGCGATATCAGCAAGACATCCATTCTCTCTCAGAGTATAATCACTATCATAGTTTACCAGGATAAACGGCACCTGATTTGTCGTATGTGCGGTAAATGGTGCACCTGTCTCATAATCAACCAGCTGCTCAGCGTTTCCGTGATCTGCACAGATAAACATCTGTCCGCCTGCCGCCTTAAGAGCCTCAACGGTTCTTCCGACACACTCATCCACTGCCTCAACCGCCTTAATTGCAGCATTTTCAATTCCCGTATGACCTACCATGTCCGGATTTGCAAAGTTGATGATAATGACATCATATTTACCAGATCCGATTGCTTCTACCAGCTTGTCGCAGACTTCATATGCGCTCATCTCCGGTTTCAGATCATAAGTAGCCACCTTGGGAGACTTCACAAGAATTCTGTCCTCTCCTTCATTCGGCTCCTCAACTCCCCCATTGAAGAAGAAGGTGACATGAGCGTATTTCTCAGTCTCTGCTATTCTCGCTTGCGTCTTGCCATTGGCTGCCAGAAACTCACCAAAGGTATTTGTGATGGATACCTTGTGAAAAGCAATTGTCTTATTCGGAATCGTCTCATCGTATTCCGTGAAGCATACATAAGTCAGATCAAGTCTCTTTTCTCTTGCAAAACCATCAAACTCATCTGCACAGAATGCACGGGTGATCTCTCTTGCACGATCCGGGCGGAAATTAAAGAAGATTACGGAATCCTTATCCTGAATAACAGCTGTCGGCGCGCCGTCCTTTTCCACTACCGTCGGAAGTACGAATTCATCATTCTTTCCATCCTTATAGGACTGCTCCACAGCGCAGACGCCACATGCCGCCTTCTGTCCGATTCCTTTTACCATGGCGTTGTATGCCAGTTCTACTCTGTCCCATCTGTTATCACGATCCATTGCATAATAACGTCCCATAACGGTAGCGATCTCACCAACGCCTATTCTCTTCATCTCATCACTCAGCTGCTGTACATAGTCCTTTCCGGATGTCGGAGGTGTGTCACGTCCATCCAGGAAGCAGTGGACATAGACCTTCTCCAGTCCTTCTCTCTTGGCCAGTTCCAGAAGTCCATACAGATGTGTATTATGACTGTGTACACCACCGTCAGAAAGCAGGCCAAACATATGGAGTGCTGATCCGTTCTCTTTCGCATTATTGACTGCTTTGAGGAGCGCCTCGTTTTTGAAAAAATCGCCATCCTGAATCTCCTTGGTGATCCTGGTAAGCTCCTGATATACGATGCGTCCGGCGCCCATATTCAAATGTCCAACCTCGGAATTTCCCATCTGGCCATCCGGAAGTCCTACTGCCATTCCGCTGGCATTTCCCTTCACAAAGGGACACTCAGCCATAAGCCTGTCCATCACCGGTGTGTTCGCCTCAGCAACGGCATTTCCCTGGGTTTTATCATTCAGACCATATCCATCCAGAATCATTAACACTGTTGGTTTTTTATTCATATTCTTTCTCCTTTATAATATAATTTCGTAACTGTTCAGAGTTCATTTTCATAACCGCTTTTACAGACTTTCCAATTGCTCATATATGGCTTTCGTCATATACATTTATAAAATCTGCCTTCGGTGAGCGAACTCACCACGGCAAAGATTCATAAACCTGCATGGACCTTGTATCTGCGCTGAAACGATCTGCCATGAACAGTCACATTACCTTTCCTATCAATATATTTTACATGATTTCCTGCTGTTCGTCAATTTGTAACTGTTCAGAGTCATGCAGATTTATAAAAATTTGTAACTGTTCAGAGCCATGCAGATTTATAAATATTTGCCGTGGGGAGCTTGCTCACCAGAGGCAAATTTTATAAATCTATAGGGCTCTGAATAGTTACAAAAATTTGGTTACCACCTCTTAATACACTCTGATTACTGCTGAAATCTCTTTGATCATGGACATTCCTTTGAGCACTGCCAGTGAATCATTAAAATGACGCTCCTCTACCTGATCAGTAATAACTACGATTTCTGCCAGATCTCTGATTTTCGCTTTCTGGATGATCTGCGCAATGCTTACACAGTTGTTGCCAAATACACTGGCAATCCCTGCCAGAACACCAAAACGATCCTCTACCTGCATGCGGAGAAAATATTTACTCTTAATATCTTCGATCTTCTTCACAGGAAGCTCTTTATAGCAGGTACAGCTGATTCTCCCACAGCAGTTATAGCTGATATTTCTTGCAATATCAAGGACATCTCCCACAATCGCGCTTGCAGTAGGAAGCTCTCCTGCTCCTCTTCCATAAAACATGGCATCATCTACTGCATCCCCATGGACGAAAACCGCATTAAAGGAATCATTTACCGAAGCCAGAGGATGATCACTCGGAATCAGCATGGGATGTACTCTTGCTTCAATTCCCTCATCCGTGCAGCGTGCCACACCGAGAAGCTTGATCGCACAGCCCATTTCCCGGGCGTAACGGATATCTGTAGCTGTGATTCTGGTAATTCCTTCTGTGTATACATCATCAAACGTCACACGGGAATTAAAAGCAATCGAAGCCATAATCGCCATCTTACGCCCTGCATCATATCCTTCGATATCAGCAGTCGGATCCGCTTCTGCATAGCCAAGTTCAGTAGCCATAGCCAGAGCCTCTTTAAATTCCATTCCTTCAGAGGACATTTTACTCAATATGAAATTAGTTGTTCCATTCACAATCCCCATTACCTCTGTCAGATGATTTCCTGCCAGGCACTGCTTAAGCGGGCGGATGATCGGGATTCCTCCGGCCACTGCTGCTTCAAACAGCAGATCTTTCTGGTGTGATGCCGCCATATCCAGAAGTTCTTTACCATCTGCGGCAATCAGATCCTTATTTGCTGTAACCACATTTTTCCCGGCCTGCAATGCTTCCAGAATACAGGTTTTTGCCGGTTCCATGCCACCCATGACCTCGATCACGATCTCAATACTCTCATCCTCAAGAATTTCCTTCCAGCTGTTCGTAAGAATCGAAGGATCCTCCACCTTTGCCGCCGCCTTCTCCAGATTACGCACAAGAATCTTCTTAATAACCAGTTCTGCACCGATTTTGTGCACAATCTCCTGCTCCTGACGCTTCAGCACCTTATATACACCCGTTCCTACGGTTCCCAGGCCTAATAGTGCAATGTTTATTGTTTTCATTTTCTCCTCCTTACCCGGCATTAATGTAATGAGTTACCCGACAAATGAGCCTTTTTGTTGCTGTTCACTCTGTGTGCGGCAACACACTTTACAGACATCCGCCGCTATCAAGCTTTTCATTTGAAATGTTCAAAACAGCAGACGGGCTGTAGTCTGCTGTTCTGGACTGTTACACTTATGATAAATTTAAAATAACCGTATGTCAACCGGGTTTTATATCCGGGCTGCGCTGAGGCTTTTACACCTGTGCTATCATGTCCAGAAAATATTCATGAACACGCAAATCTTCATTCAATTCCGGATGGAACGCACATGCAAGCTGGTTTCCCTGCCTTGCAGCCACAATCCTTCCGTCCACCTCTGCCAGAATCTCTGCGGGTTCTGACACCTCAGCAATATATGGTGCCCGGATGAAAGTCATTGGAACACTTCCAAGCCCTTCCCATTCCGCTTCCGTATAGAAACTTCCCAGCTGTCTTCCGTATGCATTCCTCTTTGCCCTGATATTCATGGTTCCCAGGCACGGCTTTCCATCCTCTACCTCTTTTGCCAGGAGGATCAGTCCGGCACATGTTCCCAAAACCGGCATTCCATTCTCTATTTTCTTACGGATCGACTCATACAGTTCAAGCTCTCCAAGTAATTTTGCCATAACCGTACTCTCTCCACCCGGAAGGATCATCGCATCAAAGCTTCGCTCCAGATCTTTTTTCTGACGGATCTCAAAATGCTCCACGTTCAGCTTATCCAGCATATAGCCATGCTCCACAAATGCGCCCTGCAGCGCCAGGATTCCAATTGTCATCTCATTTTCCCCGCTCTGCCATAAGAATTTCTATTTCCTGCTCGTTGATTCCTACCATCGCCTCTCCCAGATCTGTGGATAATTCAGCAATCAGCTTCGCATCGGTGTAATTGGTCACTGCCTTTACAATGGCAGCCGCACGTTTTGCAGGATCTCCGGACTTAAAGATTCCGGAACCTACAAACACACCTTCTGCGCCGAGCTGCATCATCAAAGCCGCATCTGCCGGAGTTGCCACACCACCTGCTGCAAAATTAACAACCGGGAGCTTTCCATTTTTATGTACATACTCCAGAAGATCCACCGGAACCTGAAGCTGTTTTGCAGCCTCAAAAAGCTCATCCTCTCTTAAATTCTGGACTCTGCGGATTTCGGCATTCATACTTCTCATATGGCGTACTGCCTGCACCACATCTCCGGTTCCCGGCTCTCCCTTTGTACGTATCATAGATGCACCCTCTGCGATTCTTCTCAATGCCTCTCCCAGATCACGTGCACCACATACAAAAGGAACCCTGAAATCAGATTTTTTTATGTGATATACATCATCCGCCGGTGAGAGTACTTCACTCTCATCAATGTAATCAATTTCAATAGCTTCCAGGATCTGTGCCTCTACAAAATGTCCAATACGACATTTTGCCATGACGGGGATCGATACCGCTTCCTGGATACCGCGTATCATTTTCGGATCACTCATACGAGACACACCGCCTGCAGCCCGAATATCAGCCGGAATCCTCTCGAGCGCCATAACTGCACAGGCTCCTGCCTCCTCTGCGATTTTTGCCTGCTCCGGTGTCGTCACATCCATAATGACGCCACCCTTTAACATCTGCGCCAGCTGTTTGTTTAACTCATATCTGTTTTCTTTCATAATATCATACCTTTCCTATATGTATTTGTATGATATCAGTATACTCCAAAATGGCTTTTTGAAAATAGCCAGTTTTGGATATATCAGGCAGGCCAGTTTATCTTAAAGGAAGATGAGCCTCCCACTTCTGGAGATGGAGAACAGGATAAAATGAAAAATCCGATGAAGCATCAGTATATGAACATCGCATCCCCAAATGAAAAGAACCTGTATTTCTCTTTAACTGCTGTCTCATAAGCCCTCATAATATTTTCTTTTCCCGCCAGTGCAGACACCAGCATCAGCAGGGTCGATTCCGGAAGATGAAAATTTGTAATCAGGGAATCGATGACCTTAAATTGGTAGCCCGGATAGATGAATATATCCGTCCATCCACTCCCAGCTCTGACAACACCATTTTCATCGGAAGCTGATTCCAGGGTACGGCAGCTCGTCGTACCTACAGAAATGACACGTCCTCCTAAAGCTTTCGTGTCATTGATCAGCTTTGCCTGCGACTCATCTACCATATAAAACTCCGAATGCATATGGTGTTCGGTAACGTCCTCAACTTTAACAGGGCGGAAGGTTCCAAGCCCTACATGAAGAGTTACACGGGCGATCCTTACTCCTTTTTCGCGTATCTGCTCGAGAAGCTCCGGTGTAAAATGCAGGCCGGCTGTAGGTGCAGCTGCCGACCCGTCATGCATTGCATATACGGTCTGATAGCGGTTTTTATCCTTGAGCTGATGGGTAATATATGGAGGCAGCGGCATCTGTCCGAGCTGATCCAGAATCTCCTCAAAAATACCATCATAAGTAAACCGGATCAGACGGTTGCCCTCTTCCACCACATCGACAACCTCACCAGTCAGAAGACCGTCACCAAAAGAAATCCTGGTTCCCGGCTTTGCTTTTTTTCCCGGCTTTACCAGTGTCTCCCAGGTATCATTTTCTTTTCTTTTCAACAAAAGTACTTCAATCCTGGCATCCGTTCCCACCTTGCTTCCATAAAGCCTTGCAGGAATAACCTTTGTATCATTGATCACCAGACAATCGCCTGGATTCAGGTAATCAATGATCTCCCTGAAAATATGATGCTCTGTTTTTCCTGTCTTCTTATTTAAAACCAGAAGTCTGGAACTGGAACGATCCGCTAAAGGATCCTGTGCGATCAGCTCCTGTGGCAGATCAAAATTAAAATCTGATGTTTTCACAATTATTATCCTCTCTATCAAACATAAGCTACTTGTAACAGTCCATAGCCATGAAAATTTATAAATATTGGCCGTGAAGAGCTTGCCCGCCGAAAGCATATTTTATAGATCCATATGTCAAATGCTATACATAAGCAATAGAAAAGCCCGGAAGAGGCGATTTTGCAAATGGTCTCTGAACAGTTACAACTTTTTATCTGCAAATGAAACAGACGGATGCCGGTTTCAGAAACCACGTGTCCTTTTCATCTGGCATCACAATGTATGAGTATATCATCTGTATCTGCGTATTTCAACTGTTGCAAAATCATATATCATATTTTTTTATCTTCATCATATACTATGAGCCAAGGGACAAATGGACATAAAATACATGCTTGCATGTATTTTATGTCTATGGGTCCGCAAAACATGAGCAAGCAGCCATTTTTCGAAGATAAATGAGCGGATTTCGAATGTTTTTCGGATTTTGGGAGCGCGGGAGCGTGGAAAAATCCGAAGGCATCATGGAGTCAAAAGGGCATGTGTTTCATTCAGATTTAGGAGGTATATAATGAGATTTTTTCAGAAACAGCTATACTATGCAGATATTATATTTGGCATCCTCACGCTGATTGCCGGATTTTTTCTGCATTTTCTCTATACGTGGACAGGTGAAAACTACTTTGCAGGACTTATCGCACCTGTGAATGAGTCTGTATGGGAGCATTTGAAGCTTCTCTTTTTTCCTGTACTCTTTTTCTCAATCTTTGAATATTTCTATGTGGGACACTATTTTCCATCCTTTATCACGGCCCGTACTATTGGATGCACTGCAGGTATGCTGTTTATCATTATTTTCTACTATACCTATTCCGGTATCATTGGAACACATTTACTGTGGGCAGACATTCTCACTTTCTTTCTTGGGGTTGCCTTTTGCTATTGCCTCACCTGGCACCTGAACATAACACAAAAAGCAGGAAATATACACACAAATCTGCTGTGTATCCTTTTCCTGCTCTCTCTCATATCTGTCTTTTTCTATTTTACCGCAAAGCCGCCAAAGCTTTCTCTGTTTATATCCAAAACAGCCGTCCTTATACAGACACCTCGATCATGAGGTAAAACGGATATTTGCATTCTGCTTTGCTGCATGCTCATGATTTATGAATAATATACCTGATTCTCTTTTAAAAGGCGTATGCTCCCGTTATGGCTTTCCAGAATGGCTATGCTGCAGTTTGGAGATACTCCTCCATTCCAGAAATCTTTCATCTCAAAGGTTCTCAAAGCATTGAGAAGCGCCCTGCCTGCTGCACCATGAGTCGCCACCAGGATCGTCTCCTCTTCCAGTTCCTGTCTCGTCGTAATATCATGCAGAAAATCTGCCGTCCTCCTGTGAAGCTGTTCAAAGCTTTCCCCGCCCTCCGGCACCTGATAGCGATCAGGTGCCGTGAAAAATCGGGAAAAATTTTTATCCGGTATCTCATAATGATCTTTGGCACTGCAGAGTCCCTCGTAGACACCAAAGCTGATCTCAATCAAACGTTCATCTTCTACAATTGGAATATCTCTCCCGCCCAGAGCCAGCACAGCTGTCTCCTTTGCACGCTTCAACGGACTGGAAAAGGCTGCGGTAAACGGAACATCAAGGAGTGCGATTCCCGTTCTTCTGGCCAGCTCTCTTCCATTTTCGTTCAGCTCTGTATCTGAGCGCCCCTGCAGACGCTTTGCCGTGTTCCAGTCTGTCTGCCCATGCCTCATGATATAAATCAACATATTTACTGCCTCAGTTCAATACCCATGGATTCCAGGCCATTGTAGATCTTCTTCATAGCAGAAGTGATCTCATCCTCTGTCATTGTCTTATCCTTTGCACGGAACACAAGAGAATATGCCATGGATTTGAAGCCCTTTTTAATCTGAGCTCCCTCGTAAATATCAAAAAGCTGCAGACTCTCCAGATGCTTTCCTCCTCTCTGACGGATCATCGCTTCGATCTGACCTGCCAGAATCTCACGGGAAACAACCATGCTAATGTCTCTCGTCACTGCCGGGAATTTTGCGATTCCCTCAAATTTCCGGTCAAAGGAGGCATTTTCTACCACCTTCGGCATATCAAGCACCGCCACATATGCTTTTTCTCCAATACCATAATTGTCGGCTACTTCCGGATGGAGCTCACCCAGGTAGCCCAGGATCTCGCCTCCATAAATGATATTTGCCTGGCGTCCCGGATGAAGGAATGGCTTACCTGCCTTCGGGTCATAGGTTACCTGCTGATGCAGCCCTGCTTTCTCAAAGAACTCTTCCACAACACCCTTCATCACAAAGAAATCGCCTTCCCCATACATACCGAGCGTAAACTGCATCCGCTCCTCCGGCAGTTCCTTTAACGGAAGCTCTCCCGGAAGATATACATTCCCCAGTTCATAAAGGCGTACATTCTTATTTCTGTGATTGTAATTAAATGCCAGGGATGTCAGCATTCCATTCAGGGAGATGGTACGCATGATACTGAAATCCTCACCCAGAGGATTTGAGATTCTGATCGCCTTCCGATACGGAGAATCCGCCTCCAGCAACAGCTTGTCAAATACCTTCGGACTTTCGAAGGAATAGGTCATCCCCTGTGAAAAACCGCAGTATTCCGCGATATCTCTTGCTACCTCTTCGATGCGCAGTTTGAACGGAAGCTTTCCTGTCGTAGCTTCTCCTCTTGGCAGTGTCGTCGGAATATTGTCGTAGCCGTAGAAACGTGCCACTTCTTCTGCAAGATCTGCCGTGCGGAAAATATCGTGACGGAAAGTCGGTGCGATTATCTCATTTGCAGCAGCATCATACTCCAGACCGAGAGGCTCAAAGTATTTCAGCATCTGCTCTCCGGAAATATCCGTTCCCAGCAGCGCATTGATCTTATCCGGCTCAAACGTTACACGCACCGGCTCCTTCTTTGTAGTGTATACATCAACCATACCTCCTACCACTTCTCCGGCTCCCAGTTCCTCGATCAGCTGGCATGCACGGTTGATTGCCGCCTCGGCATTGTTGGGGTCAAGTCCCTTTTCAAATTTCCCGGAAGCATCTGTTCTGAGGCCGACCTTTTTACTGGACAGACGGATATTGGTACCATCAAAGCATGCTGCCTCAAACATCATGGTTTTGACATCATCAGTGATCATGGAATTCTCGCCTCCCATGATTCCGGCAATACCAACGGCTTTCTCGCCATCACAGATCATCAGTACGGAATCGTCCATCGTTCTTTCCTGTCCGTCAAGAGTGATGAATTTTTCTCCTTTTTCCGCACGGCGGACAACAATTTCATGACCTGCGATCGTATCATAGTCATAAGCATGCATCGGCTGCCCGTATTCTTCCATTACATAATTTGTGATATCAACAATATTATTGATCGGACGGATACCATTGGATGCCAGTCTCCTCTGCATCCACTTTGGTGAAGGACCGATTTTGATATTTTTAACAATTCGTGCCGTATAGCGTGGGCAGAGATCCGTATCCTTTACCGTTACTGTAATATACTCATGTGCGTCTTCATCGTTTCCTGTCTCTGTCACAACCGGAGGAACAAATTTCTTCCCAAAGGTTGCAGCTGCTTCTCTCGCGATTCCAAGCACACTGTAGCAATCTACACGATTTGATGTGATCTCATATTCAAATACCACATCATCCAGTCCCAGTACCTTGATGGCACTTTCACCTACCACTGTATCTTCCGGAAAAATATAAATACCATATTCCGGTGCTTCAGGATACATCTCGCGGTTCGAACCGAGCTCCTCGATGGAGCACATCATACCGCAGGATTCTACACCGCGAAGCTTTCCTTTCTTTATTTTGATTCCGCCCGGCGTCATCTTGCCATCATGGCCGCCTGCCACACGTCCTCCGTCGAGTACGACCGGAACCTTGTCCCCCTCCTTCACATTCGGGGCACCCGTAACGATCTGAACCGTTTCTGTGCCTACATTGACCTGACAGATAATCAGTTTATCTGCATCCGGATGTCTTTCGATCGAAAGAATCTGTCCAACAACGATTTTCTCCAGGTCTGCATCCAGTTTTTCAAATCCTTCCACCTTTGTACCTGACAAAGTCATGGCATCCGTATATTCCTGAGCAGTTACGTCCAGATCCGGAACGTATGCCTTAATCCAAGATAATGATGTATTCATGTTTCATTTCCTTTCTACTATCAAAAATAGTGTAGCCTTCATTTCGCTTGGGGCTTTCGCCCCATATCCATATACAGAAGCGATCCTTAGCAAGCTAGCTGGTTTCGTCCCTATACTCCGCCGTGCAAGCTCAATGTATCAGAATTGTCTAAGGAAGCGGGTGTCGTTTTCGTAGAGGAGTCTCATATCGTCGATCTCGTATTTGAGGAGGGCGATACGTTCAAGGCCTACGCCAAATGCAAATCCTGTATATTCCTCGGGGTCGATTCCGCACATTTCCAGTACGTGGGGATGTACCATTCCACAGCCCAGAATCTCTATCCATCCGGAACCTTTGCAGAAACGGCAGCCGCTTCCGCCACATTTGAAGCAGGTCACATCTACCTCAGCACTTGGCTCTGTGAACGGGAAATGATGGGGGCGGAATTTTGTCTTTGTCTCCGGTCCAAACAGTTCTTTTGCAAACTCCTCCAGGGTTCCCTTCAGATCTGCAAAGGTAATATTCTTATCAACCACCAGTCCCTCGATCTGATGGAAGGAAGGTGAATGTGTAGCATCTACTTCATCAGAACGGAATACTCTTCCTGGTGCGATCATACGAATCGGCAGTTTGCCCTGCTCCATCACCCGGGCCTGTACCGGTGATGTCTGTGTACGAAGCACAATATCTTTGTTGATGTAAAATGTATCCTGTTCATCCTTTGCCGGATGGTTTGCCGGGATATTGAGTTTTTCAAAATTATACAGATCATACTCTACTTCCGGTCCTTCTACGACTTCGTAACCCATACCTATAAAGATACGCTCTACTTCTTCCAGGGCAATTGTATTCGGATGACGGTGGCCTACATGATTCTTCTTTGCCGGGAGGGTTACATCGATCACCTCTCTTGCCAGCTGCTCTTCTCTTGCACGGGCTTCCAGCTTCTGTTTTGTCTCTTCCAGAATACTCTCAATCGCAGAACGCGTATCATTTACCATCTGCCCTACAACCGGTCTTTCTTCTGCCGCCACATCTTTCATACCTTTCAGTACTGCAGTCAGTTTTCCTTTTTTCCCGAGGAATGCAATACGCACATCATTTAATTTATCCAGCGCATCCGATTCCTGGATCTGTTTCATTGCCTCCTCACGGATTTCCTTCAGCTTTTCTTTCATCATCAATTCTCCTTTTAATAAAAAATCTCTCATTTCATCCTCCACAGGGACGAAAATGAGAGTTCCGCGGTACCACCCTTATTCCTGCAAAAGCAGGCGCTCAAATGTTTAACGTACATGACCCGGCATTTCCTACTGTTGTTTCAGAAATGCAGCTCCGGTGGGAAATTCACAGTATTACCTGAACTTAAGGAAGCTTCCAGCCGATGACTTCCTCTCTCTGTAAGAAAATAATATGCTACTTGCACCTTCTTTGCCTTTCGTTTCTTCGACATATACCAGTCTGTTCAAACACAAACTGCCATAAAACACATTATATCATATTCCCTCTGTCTGTCAACCAGAAACTTTCCGGCCGGATCAGATATAAGCCATTTATGATAATGTCCTAGTATACCACATATGAAAATGTCTCAGAT
>UQCM01000072.1 GCA_900539525.1 uncultured Blautia sp. | reverse complement strand
TGTTCACTCCGTGACCAGTAACACGCTTCGCGATGCACAGATATGATGCATTCTGAATCATATCGCGCTGCTGCTCTCGGATTTTTACGTGACTTTCGCTTCGCTACACTCACAGAAAACGCCTCGAACTGGCTGACGTGTGAATAGTTACAATAGTATCAAACAAGTATCAAACAGTTATCAGTATAGCATGGTTGTCACTTGACATGCAATTCAATTTTTACTATGATAAGGAATAAAGACTGGTCACGGAGTGAACAGTAACCAAAATTCAGAAAGAGATATCATTCAATGAAGTTTAAGGATAAAGTCATAAATTATTATAAAGAGCACGGGATCAGAGGTGTGGCATGGCGGGTTGTGGAGAAGATGACAGGGATCCATCATGGTTCCATATCCTATGAGAAGTGGATCAGACAGAATACTCCTGATGGAACAGAACTTGAGAAAGAGCGGGCAGAACAGTTTCCATATACCCCGCTCTTTAGCATTGTCGTCCCATTGTACCGCACGAAGGAAGAATATCTGCGGGAGCTGATCGGGTCGGTCAGAGATCAGACTTATGGAAACTGGGAACTCTGCCTGTCAGACGGAAGCGGACAGGATTCTTCTCTGACAGAGCTGTTAAAGCAATACAGCGAAGAGGAGCCGCGGATCCGCGTCATTCATTCGGAGGTACCGCTTGGAATCTCAGAAAACACCAATGCTGCGATTGAGAAAGCATCAGGTGAATATCTGGTATTTGCGGATCATGATGACATCCTTGCACCGGACGCGCTCTATGAATGTGTATCCAGGTTAAATCAGGACAGCTCTTATGATGTGTTGTATTCTGATGAAGATAAGATTTCCATGGACGGGAAAAAGCGGTTTGACCCTCAGTTTAAACCGGATTTCAACCTGGATCTTCTGCGGAGTATGAATTATATCTGCCATCTGTTTGTTGTCAAGAGGAGCCTGGCGGAGAAAGCAGGTGATCTGGATGCGGCATACGATGGTGCTCAGGATTATGATTTTATTTTTCGATGTATAGAGAAAGCGGAAAAGATCTGCCACATTCCCAGAATCCTCTATCACTGGCGCTGCCATCAGGATTCCACGGCAGTGAATCAGGAGAGTAAGCTCTATGCTTTTGAAGCGGGAAGGCGTGCAGTACAGGCACATTTCGAACGGATGGGGATCCGTGCGAAGGTGAGTCAGGGAGAGCATCTGGGACTGTATCGAACAGTCTATCCGGTGGAGGGACAACCACTGGTGTCGATTCTGATCCCCAATAAGGATCATGCGGAGGATCTGAAGCGATGTATTTCATCCATTCGCGAGAAGTCAGATTATCGGAATTATGAGATTATCGTGATAGAGAACAACAGCGTGGAGGCACGGACCTTTGAGCTTTATGAGGAACTCTGCCGCGAAGATGCGAGGATCCGGCTGGTGACCTTTCCGGGCAGCTTTAACTATTCTGCGATCAACAATCTGGGAGTCAGTCATGCGAAGGGTGATTATCTGTTGTTCCTGAATAATGACACGGAGCTGATTGATGGAAATGTTATTTCAGAGATGCTTGGCATCTGTCAGAGGCAGGATGTGGGCGCAGTGGGAGCCAGGCTGTTTTTCGGGGATGACACGATCCAGCATGCCGGCGTGGTGCTCGGTATGGGCGGCATAGCAGGACACGCATTTGCAGGGGAGCGCAGGACAGCTTCCGGGTATTGCAGGAGGATTATCTGTACGCAGGATCTGAGTGCTGTGACTGCGGCATGTATGATGGTAAAAAAGACCGATTTCCTTCAAATCGGCGGATTCTGCGAAGAACTGGAAGTGACATTTAACGATGTGGATCTCTGTCTCAGACTGGGGCAGATCGGGAAAAAGGTGGTCTATACACCCTTTGCCATGCTGTATCATTATGAATCCAGATCCAGAGGGGCGGAGGATACTCCGGAAAAGATACAGCGATTTCATGGAGAAATCAGAAAATTTATATCAAGGTGGGAGAATGTTCTTGAACAGGGAGATCCCTTTTACAATCCGAATCTGACATTGCTGAAACAGGATTTCTCGCTCCGTGACAGAAAACGGGAACCGCATATCGGAGTACCTGAGAGGTACCGGCATCTGGAGTAGCTGACATGGCTCGGAACAGTTACCATTATAAAAGAAAAGAACGGGGAAAAACAGATGATTCATTTTAATATACCGCCCTTTGCGGGCAGGGAACTGGAATATATTAAGGAAGCAATCGAACAGGGAAAGATCAGCGGGGATGGGATCTTTACCAGGAAATGCTCTCAGTGGATGATGGAGACCTATGGATTGAAGCACGTACTTTTAACCACGTCCTGCACCCACGCACTGGAGATGGCAGCGGTACTTTGCAATGTACAGCCGGGAGATGAGGTGATTTTACCGTCCTATACGTTTGTCTCCACCGCAGATGCCTTTGTCCAGAGAGGAGCAAAGCTGGTATTTGTGGATATCCGGCCGGATACCATGAATCTGGATGAGCGTCTGATCGAGGAAGCGATCACAGAGAAAACGAAGGTCATCGTTCCGGTTCACTATGCAGGGGTAGGCTGTGCCATGGATGAGATCATGGAGATTGCCAGGAAGCATCATCTAAAGGTAGTAGAGGATGCCGCGCAGGGTGTCGGGGCATACTATAATGGAAGAGCACTTGGCAGTATTGGTGATTTCGGCTGCTACAGCTTCCATGAAACAAAGAATTACTCCATGGGAGAGGGCGGCGCGATTACTTTTCAGCAGGATGAGGCGGTGGATGCTGCCGAGATCCTGAGAGAAAAGGGGACAAACAGAAGCAAATTCTTCCGGGGGCAGATTGATAAATACCGCTGGGTGGATTATGGTTCCTCCTATCTCCCGAGTGACCTGAATGCAGCGTATCTCTGGGCGCAGCTGGAGACAGCAGATGAGATACGAAAGGACAGGCTTGGGAGCTTTGACTATTATCAGGAGGCTTTGAAGCCCCTGGCTGAGAAGGAATATCTGGAACAGCCCTTTATTCCGGATTATGCAGATCACAATGCCCATATGTACTATATTAAACTGAAGGATCTGGAAACGAGAACAAGACTGATTTCTTATCTGAAAGAAAAGGGGATCAGCACCGTATTCCACTATGTCCCGCTCCATACAGCACCTGCGGGGAAAAAGTTCGGACGTTTTCACGGAGTGGACCGCTACACAACAAAGGAAAGTGACAGGCTTCTGCGCCTGCCCATGTACTACCGGCTAAAACTGGAGGACCGGGAGCGGGTTGTGGAAGAAATCCATGAATTTTTCAGATAAATAATCTACAGGGCGATAGCAGGATATATGTCAGTGCATGGAACAGGAGATAGAGGTATGAATATCAAGAGTATGACAAAACGCCTGACCTTTTACAACCTGAAAAAAGGGTTTCTGTATCTGAAACGATATGGAGTCAGAGATTTTCTGGTACGGCTGAAGGAACGTTTCGCAGATTCAGAGGTGGATTATGATAAATGGATCCGCGCCCGGGTATTAGGTGAAGAACAGAAAAAGCTCCAGAGAACGAGAAAATGGGCGCATGAACCGCTGATCAGCGTGATCGTACCGGTGTACCGCACAAAGGAGTGTTTTCTGAGGCAGATGATCGAGTCTGTTCAGGCTCAGACCTATGAGAAATGGGAGCTGTGTATCGCAGATGGCAGCGGTGAAGATTCGGGTCCGGAGCGTGTGATCAGGGAATATATGGAGAAGGATCCCCGCATCCGCTATGAAAGACTGAAGAAAAATGAAGGAATTGCCGGGAATACCAATGCGGCCTTTGCTATGGCATCAGGAGAATATGTGGCGCTTTTTGATCATGATGATCTCCTGGAACCGGATGCTCTTTATGAGATCGCAGATGCGATCGAAAGTCAGCACAGTCCGGATATGCTTTATACGGATGAAGATAAGGTGAGCGCAGATCTGGATGAATTCTTTCAGCCGAATTTCAAACCGGATTTTAACCTGGATCTGCTTCGCGCCAACAATTATATCTGTCATCTGCTGGTGGTAAGGCGCGGGCTGCTTTTGCTGGCGGGAGGACAGGACAGTGCTTTTGACGGCGCCCAGGATTATGATTTTATTTTCCGCTGTGCGGAAAAAGCGGAGCGTATCGTTCATATTCCAAAGGTATTGTATCACTGGAGGGTACATGCGGCATCTACGGCAGACAATCCCTTTGGAAAGGATTATGCACTGGAGTCCGGGAAACGTGCGATTGAAGCACATCTGAAAAGATGCAGCCTTAAGGCAGAGGTTTCCATGCTGAATTACCGTGGTTTCTACAGGGTGAAATATGAGGTGTCAGGGGAACCTCTCGTTTCGATCATCATACCGAACAAAGATGAGATCGAGACGTTAAAGAGGTGTCTTACATCCATCAGGGAAATTTCTTCCTACAGGAATTATGAGATCCTGATTGTAGAGAATAACAGTACAGAGAAGGAAACCTTTGAGTTTTACCGTAAGATTGACGGGAAAGACAACATTCATGTAATATACTGGAAAAGAGAATTTAATTATTCGGCCATCAATAATTTTGGCGCGGCTCATGCAAAAGGCGAGTATCTGATCCTGCTGAACAATGATGTTACCGTGATCACGCCGGACTGGATCGAAGAATTTCTCGGGCACTGTCAGAGACCGGAGGTGGGGATTACAGGTGCGAGACTGTATTTTCCAGATGACACGATCCAGCATGCCGGAATCGTTATGGGAATCGGGGGATGTGCAGGCAGCATGTTCGTAGGAATGAAAAGGGCATTTACCGGATATATGCACCGGGCGATCCTGCAGCAGGATATGAGTGCAGTAACAGCCGCCTGTCTCATGGTAAAGAGAGAGGTCTTTGAGAAGATTCATGGCCTGGATGAAAATCTGGCGGTTGCTTTTAATGATGTAGACTTTTGTCTGCGTGCAGGTGAAGCGGGATATCTTGTAGTTTATGATCCCTATGTGGAAATGTACCATTTCGAATCAAAAACACGGGGATATGAGGATACGGAGGAGAAAAAACAGCGGTTTGAGAGGGAAAAAGCATATCTGTGCAGCCGGTGGGAAGGAATGCTGAAGGCGGGAGATCCCTGCTACAATAAGAATCTGTCCCTCAGGACCTGTGATTACTCCATCCAGCCGTAAAGGAGAGAACAATGAATCAAGTATCGGTGGTTATACCGAATTATAATGGAATGGCCTTTCTGGAGGACTGTCTGGACTCCCTGAAGGATCAGACCTTTACCGCATTTGAGATTATACTGGTGGACAATGGCTCGGCAGACGGCAGTGTGGCATTTGTCAGAGAGCATGATCCGAAGGTTCGTATCCTGGAGCTGAAGAAAAATCATGGCTTCAGCAAAGCAGTGAATCTGGGGATACGGGCAGCAAAGGCTCCTTATGTTATTCTTCTCAATAACGATGTAAAGGCGGACAGGAATTTTGTGAAAGAGATGTATGCGGGAATGAGAAAATATCCTGACTGTTTCTCCTGTTCGGCACAGCTTCGAAACATGTATGAGCCTGACAGGATCGATGACGCAGGGGACTTTTACTGTGCACTGGGATGGGCATTTGCCAGAGGCAAGGATAAGCCTGTCAGAAATTATCAGAAGCCCGGACGGATCTTTGCATCCTGTGCCGGAGCTGCGATCTACCGGAAAGAGCTGTTGAAGACAACAGGATATTTTGATGAAAAGCATTTTGCGTATCTCGAAGACATTGATCTGGGGTACCGGGCACGTATCTGCGGTTATGAGAACCGGTATCTGCCGGATGCCGTTGTCTATCATGCCGGCAGCGGCACCTCCGGTTCACGCTACAACGAGTTTAAGGTGCGCTTATCTTCCCGCAATAATGTTTATATGATCTACAAAAATATGCCTTTTTTTCAGCTTCTTCTGAATGCTCCGCTTCTTTTGACAGGATTTCTGGTGAAATATCTGTTTTTCGCACGGAAAGGATTTGGGACTACCTACATGAAAGGTCTGCTGGAAGGTATCCGTATGTCACTGCATGGAAGGAAGGTTCCGTTTCATCCCAAAAATCTGATGAATTACCTCAGAATCCAGCTGGAGCTGTGGGTAAACATTCTCCGGAAAGTCAGGGATTAAGAAAAATTTAGTTGCCCTTTAATGGCATATATTGTATGATAAGGTAACTGTCTGGCAGATTTGTGCAGTTATTGCGCAGCCTGCCGTTTAATACAGTTATTATCTGACGGTAACCGTTTTGAGCCATACCGGTTACGACTTGACTTATGAAAAGGAGGGAGACAGGTTGATTAAGGATAACCAGCAGTTCTTTAACCGTATGCATGTGGTTGTGGATGCCGTTGTCATCGCCTTTTCCTATCTGCTGGCATGGGTGATCCAGTTCAATGTATTTGCTGATAAAGGCGTGGGAAAGCTGCCGTTTGAAACTTATATGTTTGCACTGGCATTACTGATACCGGGAATGCTTCTGTTATACTATGCCTTTAATCTTTATACACCAAAGAGAGTTCAGGGACGCAGGCTGGAGGCGGGAAACATCATCAAAGCGAACACGATCGCGCTGCTGAGCCTGATTCTGATCCTGTATATGAAGCATGAGGATAATTTCTCCAGAAATATGATGTTTCTTTTTTACGGGATCAATATTTTCCTGGAAACACTGGTGAGGAACCTGATCCGCATGTTCCTGATGAGGATACGGAAGAATGGCATGAATCTTAAGCACATCCTGCTGGTGGGCTACAGCCGTGCCGCTGAGGAATATATTGACAGGATCCGCCAGAACCCGCAGTGGGGTTATCTGATCCGTGGAGTTCTGGATGATAATGTGGAAAGAGGGACCAGATATAAGGAAGTTAAGGTGATCGGACGCATCGACAATCTGATGGTGATCCTTCCGGAAAACCGTCTGGATGAGATCGTCATTACTCTGGGACTGAATGAATATTATAAACTGGAGCATATTGTGGCACTGTGTGAAAAGTCGGGTGTGCATACAAAGTTTGTTCCTGATTATAATAATATTATTCCTACAAAGCCCTATACAGAGGATTTGCTGGGACTTCCGGTTATTAATATCCGGCACGTTCCATTATCGAATACCTTTAATATGATGGTTAAGCGCACCATGGATATCGTGGGTTCCCTGGTGTGTATTGTGCTGTTTTCACCGGTGATGCTATTTGCCGTTCTGATGATGAAACTGACGATGCCCGGGCCTCTGATTTTCAAACAGGAGAGGGTAGGGCGCCATAACCGGCCGTTTTACATGTATAAATTCCGTTCCATGGAGGTTCAGAAGGAATCAGAGGAAAAGGCGGGATGGACGGTGAAAAATGATCCGAGAGTCACAGGCTTCGGGAAATTTATGAGGAAGACAAGTATGGATGAGCTTCCTCAGCTATTCAACGTATTAAAGGGAGAGATGAGCCTGGTCGGGCCAAGACCTGAGAGGCCGCAGTTTGTTGAAAAGTTCAGGGAGGAAATACCGCGCTATATGGTAAAGCACCAGGTTCGTCCGGGAATGACCGGATGGGCACAGGTGAACGGGTATCGGGGAGACACATCAATCAAACGGCGCATTGAGTACGACCTGTACTATATAGAAAACTGGACAGCGGGTTTTGATATTAAGATCCTGTTTCTTACAGTTTTCAAGGGTTTTATAAACAAAAATGCATATTAAAAGAAGGGGTAAGCTATGTCAGAAAAGCGAAATACAAGAAACAGCAGAGGAAACGGAAACCGTCCGGCAGAGGGAAGAGGCAGACGTCAGGATCCATATCGTCAGGATCCGCATGGTCAGGGACCGTATCATCAGGGACCGTATGGACAGGATCCGTATAACCAGGGAGCCTATCATCAGGGACCGTATGGACAGGATCCGTATAACCAGGGACCGTATCATCAGGGAACCTATGGACGGGATCCGTATGACAGAGGGTATGGCCAGGGAGGCTATCATCAGGAATCCTACCGGAAGGATGGGTACTATCAGGAAGACGGCAGGTATCGCCAGAACCGGCAGGGTCGGGGGGATGGTTATTATCCTCAGGGAAATGCGGGGAATGGCAGGCGAAAAAAACGCAAAAAAAACAGGAAGCTGATATTTGCCGTGGAGGTGCTTGTACTGCTGATCCTTGCCGTGGTGCTGTTCGCTTCTTTTAAACTGAGTAAGGTTAAGAAGCAGGATATTGCGAAGGGGGATATCATCATCAATGATGAGATCAGCGCAGAGGAAACGAAGATTCTGGACGGATACCGGAATATTGCGCTTTATGGTATTGATTCCCGTGAAGGAAAGATGGATATCGAGGCTCACAGCGATGCGCTTATGGTGGCAAGTATCAATAATAAGACAAAGGATGTAAAGCTGGTTTCTGTATATCGTGATACTTATCTGGATAATACAAACGGTGAATACAGGAAGGCTACCGAGTGTTATTATTTTGGCGGGCCGCAGCGTTCCATGAATATGCTGAATAAGAATCTTGATCTTAATATCACAGATTTTATTACGATTGATTTCAGTGGTCTGGCTGACGTCATTGAACTGATGGGAGGCATTGAAATTGATGTGCAGGAGGATGAGATCCAGTGGATCAATGGATACCAGGAAGAAGGCTCCCAGGTGACGGGAAGGGAGATCGTTCCGGTGACCTACGCAGGACTTCAGACGCTGAATGGACTTCAGGCAATGTCCTACTGCAGGATCCGCTATACGGAGGGAAGCGACTATAAGAGAACAGAGCGCCAGAGAACCGTACTTCAGAAGATGCTGGAAAAGGCAAAGACTATGGATCTTCTGAAGCTGAATGCCATCATTGACGAAATGTCAGATAATATTCTGACCAGTTTAAGTACGACGGAAATCCTCAGCCTGGCAAAAGATGTGACAAAGTACAATCTGATCGATACCACAGGATTTCCGTTTCATATCCAGACGGCGAATATCAGTGCCGGAGACTGTGTTGTACCTGTGAATCTGGCACAGAATGTACAGGAGCTCCATACCTGGCTGTTCGGAAGTGATGGATACACGCCATCTGCTACTGTGCAGGAAATCAGCAACAACATCATTAATGAAACAGGAATACAGTAAAATGATGAAAGAATATACAGTCGATATCGTAATTCCGGTATATAAACCGGACGAAAAATTCCATAAACTGATGCAGATGCTGCAAAAGCAGACATATCCCGTGGGAAAGATTCTTCTGATGAATACAGAGAAAGCTTATTTCCCGGACCGGGGCTATGAGAAGCTGCCCCATGTAGAGGTACGCCATCTGAGGAAAGAGGAATTTGACCATGGCGGCACTAGAGATAGTGCCGCTTCTCTCGTAAAGGGAGAGCTGATCCTTTTTATGACGCAGGATGCGGTTCCGGAAAATGAGCGGCTCGTGGAGCAGCTCGTGAAGGCATTTGGGAATGAGCGTGTGGCTGCAGCGTACGCCAGACAGCTTCCGGACCGGGACTGTGAGATTCTGGAGCAATATACGAGAAGCTTTAATTATCCGGAGAATAGCAGTGTCAAATCCATAGAGGATTTACAGAAATATGGAATAAAAACATTTTTCTGTTCCAATGTCTGTGCCATGTACCGGAGAAGTGTTTACGAAGAGCTCGGAGGCTTTGAGAAGCATACGATTTTCAATGAGGACATGATCTTTGCAGGAAAAATCATTAAAAACGGGTGGAGTATCGCCTATGTGGCAGAGGCACGGGTGATCCATTCACACAATTACGGGAATATGGAGCAACTTAGGAGAAATTTTGATCTGGCTGTTTCTCAGGCGGACCATCCGGAGATATTCTCCATGGCCAGGTCGGAAAGCGAAGGAATACGCATGGTCAGGCAGAGTGCCGGATATCTGTTTCAGACAGGAAGACCCTGGCTGATCGGAAAGCTGGTAATAAAGAGTGGTTTTAAACTGGCGGGATACAAACTGGGCAAGGCGTATAAAAAACTGCCGCGATGGCTGATCCTGCGTCTTACGATGAATCCGTCCTACTGGAAACAGGACTCTGAATAGTTACGAATAACTGTTTTTTGTGCAAAGTTTTTTAAAAGATTAAACACAGATTAAACACAATTCATTGTTAAACTGTTTTCAGAAAACAAGAAAAGGAAAATACAAAGGAGGTATTCACAATGTATGATGAATTTGATCCTATAGACAACAATAATAATGATTATGAAGGCAATGGCATGGTGCCGGAAGAAGATGTGCAGCCGGAGGTTCAGACAGAAGAGGCTGAGTACAGGGAAGAAGAAAGCTACCGTCAGCCTGTACAGGAGAGGACTCATTACTCCTATCAGGAGAATGAATGGCAGCCGGAGCAGAGAGAAGAGGAGTCAAAGAATAAGAAATCCGGTAAACACGGGCGTCTGTGGAAAAGCGTTGCAGTCTGTGCCGGGCTGGCACTCGTATTTGGTGTCGTATCCAGTGCGGCATTTCAGATTACAGGTTATGTAGGAGGAAAGCTGGCACCGCAGGAGACAGAGATGAAGGTAGGGACAGCAGATACAGTAGCCAGACCGGAAGAGACGGAAAAGGCCGATACAGCATCAGGTGTTACTGTCAGTACATCGTCAGATATTACACAGGTGGCAAAGAATACAATGCCGTCCATTGTGGCAATTACAAACAGAGGCGTGGAAGAAGTGCAGAGTATGTTTTTCGGACGTACTTACCAGCAGCAGACAGAGAGTGCAGGCTCCGGTGTCATTATTTCACAGAATGATACAGAGCTGCTGATCGCCACAAACAATCATGTGGTAGAAGGTGCACAGGAATTAAGCGTCTGCTTTACCGTAGATACAGAGGAGCCTGAGGATGCCATTGTAAAGGCGCAGACAAAGGGAACAGACCCGTCACATGATCTCGCAGTTGTAGCAGTCAATCTGGCAGATATTCCGGATACGATCAAGAGCCAGATCAGAGTGGTCCAGATTGGTGATTCCGATAAACTGCAGGTGGGAGAACAGGTAGTGGCGATCGGTAATGCCCTTGGTTACGGACAGTCTCTGACAGTTGGTTATGTGAGTGCCCTGAACAGGGAAGTAACTGTGGATAATGTGACAAACAGTCTGATCCAGACGGATGCGGCTATCAATTTTGGAAACAGTGGCGGTGCACTTCTGAACACGGCAGGTGAACTGATCGGTATCAATTCCGTGAAGGCAGCTTCTTCAGGCGTAGAAGGTATGGGATATGCGATCCCTATGAGTACGGCTTCGCCGATCTTAAATGAACTGATGGACAGACAGACCAGAACGGAAGTGGCTGCATCGGAGATGGGATATCTGGGAGTTGTTCCAAGAGATGTTTCAGAGGAAGCAAAAGAGGTCTACAATATGCCTGCAGGTGCTTTTATCTATGAAGTAAGCGAAGGTTCACCGGCAGAAGCAGCAGGAATCAAGAAAGGTGATATCATCACAAAGCTGGATGGACAGAGCATTTCTTCAAGAGCGGATCTGTTTGACCGTATGAATTATTATAAAGCAGGTGAGACCATCGATGTTGTCGTGGCAACAGCTGAGGGCGGCGAATACGTAGAGAGAACGGTAAGCGTTACCTTGGGAAATCGTCCGGCAGATGCCGATACCTCTTCATCCTCTAATGGACAGCAGGCTCAGCCGGAAACCCAGCTCCCGGATGGCTATGGCAGAGGAATGGATGGATATGAGGAGTATGATAATGGAACGGACGGATACATGGTAAATCCGTTTGAACAGTTCTTCGGTAATTGATCAAAGTTTGCATTATAAAAAACAGGGTGTTTTGGAAGTTTTCTGAAACACCCCGTTTTTCTGTTAATAAAAACTTCACTTGTGTATGCCTGTGTTCTGGGATATAATAGAGCGGAATATGACATTCCTGCGGTTTTTCGAGCGTGGAACAAAACGAAAGTCATGT
The DNA here is from genome assembly GCA_900539525.1 of uncultured Blautia sp. Lineage (GTDB taxonomy): Bacteria > Bacillota > Clostridia > Lachnospirales > Lachnospiraceae > Hominisplanchenecus_A. The sequence goes on along the minus strand of UQCM01000072.1, from coordinate 2,049 downwards.
AAAACCGGGGAACAGCAGCGAAGGATGATAAAAATGAATCTTACGTTGCCCGGTAAGCGTGTTACTGTTCAGGGATCGGGCAGTAACATCGGTAATCAGAAAAGGAGTTTAATCATGTCAGATGATAAGAAGATAGATGATAACAGATTTAAAGAAGTGACAGACACAGAGAAAGAAGATGTGGCAGAAGAATTCGAAGATGTCTGCTTTGTCTGCCGCCGTCCGGAGAGCCGGGCGGGTAAAATGATACGGATGGGAAAGGATATCCATATTTGTCAGGAGTGTATGCAGAAGGCGTTTGATTCCATGGGAAACGGCCAGTTTCCCTATAATGGCCTGGATCTGTCTCAGATTTCAAATATGCCGAATATCAGTATGATCAATTTTTCAGATCTGGCAAATCAGATTCCAAAACGACAGAAGGTAAAAAAGAAAAAGACAGAGGAAGAACCACAGAAGATCCTGGATATCAAATCTGTTCCTGCACCACATAAGATCAAGGCGAGCCTGGATGATTATGTGATCGGTCAGGAGTATGCGAAAAAGGTCATTTCCGTGGCAGTGTATAACCATTATAAGCGTGTGGCGACGGATACCATGGATGATATCGAAATCGAAAAGTCCAATATGCTGATGATCGGACCTACCGGAAGCGGGAAAACCTATCTGGTCAAAACACTGGCAAAGCTTCTGGATGTTCCTCTGGCGATCGCGGATGCGACTTCTCTTACAGAGGCGGGATACATCGGTGATGATATTGAGAGTGTGGTATCCAAGCTGCTGGCTGCTGCAGATAATGATGTAGAAAAAGCAGAGCATGGTATCATTTTTATTGATGAGATTGACAAGATCGCAAAAAAGAAGAATACCAATCAGAGAGATGTGAGCGGCGAGTCTGTGCAGCAGGGAATGTTAAAGCTGCTGGAAGGAAGCGAAGTGGAGGTTCCGGTGGGGGCTACCAGCAAGAACGCCATGGTCCCGATGGCGACTGTCAATACGAGAAATATCCTTTTTATCTGTGGAGGAGCTTTCCCGGGGCTGGAAGATATCATCAAGGAGCGGCTGAATAAACAGGCATCCGTGGGATTCAAAGCAGATCTGAAGGACAAATATGACAATGATCCCGATCTTCTGTCAAAGGTAACGGTGGAGGATATACGGAGTTTTGGCATGATTCCGGAGTTTATCGGACGTCTGCCGATCATCTTTACCCTTCAGGGACTGTCGGAGGAGATGCTTGTACAGATTTTGAAGGAGCCGAAGAATGCGATTCTGAAGCAGTACAAGAAGCTGCTGGCACTGGATGAGGTGAAGCTTGATTTTGAAGATGGTGCACTTTTGGCGATTGCGAAAAAGGCACTGGAAAAGGATACGGGTGCAAGAGCACTGCGAGCGATCATCGAGGAATTTATGCTGGATATCATGTATGAGATTCCAAAGGATGATAATATCGGCAGTGTTATGATCACTAAGGAATATATTGAAGGAACGGGAGGTCCCGTGATTCAGATGAGAGGAGTTCCGGCATTGGAGGGATAGGATGATTTACCTTTTTATTCCGCTGCTGATTTTTGGAGTGGATATCATAATAAAGGGTTACATGGAAGAGAGAAAGCCTGACGGATATCAAAGAGAAATCCTGGGCGGTCGTATCCTGCTGTGCAAGTCCCACAATCAGGGGGCTATGCTGAATCTTCTGGAAAAACACCGGCAGCTTGTGGCGGGATTTTCCCTGGGGCTGACCGTTTGTCTCGTTGCTGCCCATCTTTACCTTTCCGGAAAGAAAGGGATGCATCTGTTGAAATGCGGACTGGCTTTTGTGATCGGAGGTGCATGCAGCAACGTTTATGACAGAATGGTGCGACATTATGTGGTGGATTATTTCAGCTTCCGGGTAAAATGGGAAAAACTCCGGAAAATCGTATTTAATCTTGGCGATTTATTTATTTTTCTGGGGACATTTTTTATTATTTTATGGAATACGTTACGCAAAAGTGTCAAGCATTTTTGAAAATGTCCCAAAATAAGTGAAACATTAGCCCCGTCAAT
>UQCM01000071.1 GCA_900539525.1 uncultured Blautia sp. | reverse complement strand
AGCAAAAGGAAAGCCTCGCAGAGGCGATTTTGCGAATGGACTCTGAATAGTTACATTTTTATAGAAAGGAGGGATTTACACGATGAAAGAACATAAGACAACACTGGCCGTCATGATACTCCTGGGGGTGGCAGCCTGCATTTTGATATTCCTCAGGCTGGATGCGGCGAACCCAGGGGAGCGCCTGGAGCCGCTGAAGGTTACTGTTTTGAAAATAGGAAAAGCGGATGCCATTGTGGCGCAGAACGGTGACCAGACGGTCGTGATTGATGCGGGGGAGGAGGAAGATGGTGCGGAAATTGTGACATTTCTGACACGTCAGGGCATTTCACGCGTGGACACGCTCATCATCACTCATTTCGACAAGGATCACGTGGGAGGTGCAGATACGCTGGTGGAAGCCATGGAGATCGGGCAGATCCTGCTTCCGGATTATGAGGGGAATCATACAGAGTATCTTGACTTTATGAAAGCCCTCAGGCAGCAGGGAATCGAACCGCTCAGGCTGACCGGTTCCATGGAATTCAAGCTGGGTGAGGCGGATGTACGGGTAGAGCCGCCGGAGTCCTTTGAGATTCCTGACAATGTACTGGAGTACGACAATAATTTATCCCTGGTTACGACCATTACGCATGGAAATAATCGTTTGCTGTTTGCCGGTGATGCCGAGAAGCAGCGAATCAGGGAATGGATTTCCGGTGGAACGGCAGAAGCCTGTGATTTTGTGAAGATGCCGCACCATGGGGTGTATGAAACAGCACTTCAGGAGCTGCTGGAAACCGTTTCTCCGGAATATGCCGTCATCTGTTCTTCAAATAAACATCCATCCGATACGAAGACGCTGGAGCTTCTGAAAAAATATGGTGTTCGTACGTTTGAGACAAAGAATGGTGACGTAACGGTAACCAGCGACGGGAACAAACTTGAAGTTGTTCAGTGATGGAAGGAATGGGAGAGAGAACATATGGCACAGTCTGTCTTTAATCGTTATGAAAAAAAATATCTGATGCCGGCGGATGTTTATCATCAGCTGCGATGTCGTCTGAAGCCTTTTATGGAGGAGGATCAATACGGGCTTCACACCATTTGCAATATTTATTATGATACTCCCGATGCGGGACTGATCCGCCGGTCCATTGAGAAGCCGGTCTACAAGGAGAAGCTGCGGCTGCGCAGCTACGGGATCCCGACACCGGAGTCCGGGGTATTTCTAGAGATCAAGAAAAAGTATCAGAAGATTGTAAACAAGCGCAGGATCCGGTTGACGCTGCAGGAGGCTTATGATTACGTGGAGCATGGGATTCGTCCGCAGGAGGACAGCCAGATCCTTCGGGAAATCGATTTCTTTCTTTGCAGATATCCGGTGGCCCGGGGCATTTATCTGGCCTATGACAGGATCGCACTGTCCGGGCGGCAGGATCCGGAATTTCGTGTGACCTTTGACCGGAACATACGAAGCCGGCGCACGGATATGGGTCTGGAAAAAGGAGATCACGGAGAACTGCTCCTTCCGGAAGATTATTATCTGATGGAAAGCAAAGTCATGGGAGCAACGCCTCTCTGGTTCACAGAAATCCTGTCCGGGCTTGCACTTTATCCTGTCTCTTTTTCAAAATACGGCAATATCTACAAAAAGGAACACGACAGATTCCAGCTGGATCAGATGATAATTCACAGCACGGAAAACTGGAATAAGATCAGGAGGAAAAAGGTATGTTAAACAGTATTTTTCATGCAGGCGGCTTTTCGATAGATTCTGTTGCCGCAGCCATGGCAGCAGCGCTGATCCTTGGCATTATCATTGCATTGCTTTATAAGATGTCGGCTGTACATATTGGGAGTATTACGATCGTACTGGCGGTATTACCGCTGCTTGTATCATCGGTGATTATGATCGTCAACGGAAACCTGGGCACTTCTGTGGCGGTACTGGGAGCCTTCGGTCTGGTACGGTTTCGAAGTGCACCCGGCTCTGCCAGAGAGATCGGTTTTGTCTTTTTTACCATGGCGGTGGGACTGGCTGTCGGCATGGGCTTTTTGTCCCTGGGGGCTCTGATCACGCTGGTTGTCGGCACGGTCATCTTTGTGCTGGAAAGAGTGAATTTCGGACATAGCGTTTCCAGGGAGCGCGAGCTCCGCATTACCATTCCGGAGGATCTGAATTACAACGGGATCTTTGATGACCTCTTTCAGGAATATACCAGACACGTTCATCTGGAACGTGTGAGGACCACAAATATGGGAACTCTGTATGAATTATCCTATCGGATAGAATTGAGAAGTCAGGAAAAGGAAAAGGAGTTTATCGACGCACTCAGGTGCAGGAACGGAAACCTTTCGATTATTCTGGGACTTGTGCAGCGGGAGAAAAATGAACTATAATCAGGACAAAACACAACAAAAGAAATCCATACTGATTGATGAAGCTCTGTTTCCCGGGATAGGAGAAGGAGATAAGGAGGCTTTTTGCACATTATACAGGCAGACCAGCAGCGAAGTATATTTCTATGCGCTTTCGCTGCTGCATAACCGGCATGATGCGGAGGATGCTATGCAGGAAACATTTTTGAAGATCCGTTCCGCTGCACATCTGTATACGCCGATGGGAAAGCCTATGGCATGGATTCTTACCATTGCAAGAAATGTCTGTATGATGAAGTACCGGCAGCAAAAGCATCATGCGGAAATTTCCATGGGTGAGGTGAGGCAAGAGATTGATTTCAGCCAGATTGAAGACCGGGAAGACCGCATCATTCTCGAAGCAGCGCTGAAGGTGTTATCTCCGGAAGAATGTCAGATCATCATCATGCATGCGGTATCAGGACTGAGGCACAGGGAGATGAGTGAGCTTCTGCAGCTGCCTCTGTCTACTGTTTTGTCGAAGTATCACCGGGGACTCAAAAAGCTCCGAAAAGAACTGGAGGGTAAGCTTTGAGAAGAATCACAGACTCTTATATTGAGACACATTTGAAGAACGATGCAAAACAGCTTTCGACCGGAAGCGCGGAGGAAATATGGCAGGAGCCGGTGGGGAAGGCATCCGGGGATGAATGGTATCTGGACGGGCTTAAGAACTCCCGTCCGGATAAAGAAAAGATCGTACTGTTTCTGGCGGTGATCGGCGCCTGTCTGGCGATCTGGTATTTTTCGGCATGAACGCATAACGATGCACAGTGCAGCGGTTTTCCTGAGAGCATCAGGATGCATATTCTGACAGGTGATGAAGAAACAGACATTAAAGAGATTTGGCATTAAAGCATAGCGCCAAATCTCTTCTTCTATTTGTTGAAAAGAGGGTCTTTTTCTGTCTATAATGAATTCATCAGGAGAGATTGATTGGCCAATCATACCTCTGAAAAAGAAAAGACGAGGTGTGAAATCAATGAAAGAAAAAGTACAGGTTTTTGGCAGGTTTTTAAGTGGAATGGTAATGCCGAATATCGGAGCATTTATCGCATGGGGCTTAATTACCGCATTATTTCTGGAGACCGGATGGTGTCCAAATGAAAAAATCGCTCAGTTAATCGGACCGATGTCTTCGATGCTGCTGCCATTGTTGATTGCGTATACGGGCGGAAGTGTAGTGGCCGGACAGAGAGGAGGAGTCATTGGCGCGATTGCCACTATGGGTGTGATTGTCGGATCTGACGTTCCGATGTTTATCGGTGCCATGATCGTGGGTCCCCTGGCTGCATGGGTAATCAAACAGTTTGACCGACTGGTGCAGAACCGGGTTAAGGCAGGATTTGAAATGCTTGTTAATAATTTTTCCATCGGCATTCTTGGTGCTGTGCTTGCCGTTGTGGCAATGCTGGGCATTACTCCTCTGGTAAATGTACTGAATCGTTGTATGGAAGCAGGTGTCGGGTTCTTTGTAAAGTATGGTTTACTTCCTTTAACCAGTATTTTTATCGAACCTGCCAAGGTATTATTCTTAAACAATGCGATCAATCATGGGATCCTATCACCTATGGGAATCAAACAGGTAGAGGAAATCGGAAAATCTATCTTCTTCCTTCTGGAGGCGAATCCCGGTCCGGGACTTGGGATTCTTCTCGCCTACTGCATTGCCGGAAAAGGAACGGCAAAGAGCTCTGCTCCAGGTGCGGCAATTATCCACTTCCTGGGTGGTATCCATGAAATTTATTTTCCGTACATATTGATGAATCCATTACTTTTACTGGCAGTAATCGCGGGCGGCGCAAGCGGTGTGTTTGTATTTTCCCTTCTGGATGTGGGGCTTACGGCACCATCTTCTCCGGGAAGTATCCTGGCGATCATGATGATGGCAGAACGGCACTGCTATGTTGGTTTACTTCTGGGTGTCCTGATATCGACAGTTGTCTCTCTGGTGATCGCGATTCCGATCTTAAAATTTATGGGTAAGGATGCAAGCCTGGAAGAGGCGCAGATGAAAAAAGACAGCATGAAGCGCCAGGCAAAAGGAATCAGAGATGAGTCAAAAGAGGACGCAATGAAAGTAAGTAAAATTGCATTTGCATGTGATGCAGGTATGGGTTCCAGCGCAATGGGAGCTACGGTTCTGAAAAAGAAGATCGCTGCAGCAGGAATCACGGGCATCGAAGTGATCCATACGCCTGTATCCTCTATTCCAAAGGATGTACAGGTAGTGATCACGCACCAGGAGCTCGGAGAACGTGCGGTGCACAGCAACCCGGATGCAAAGCTGATCCTGATCACAAATTTCCTTGCAGCTCCGCAATATGATGAACTGGTGGAGGAATTAAAGAACTAGTGTTACTGTTCACTCCACCTCGAACTGGCTGACGTGTGAATAGTAACGAACTAGTTACAAAGCTGTTGTTGCGGCAGAAACCGAAAAATGATATGATGAGCAAAAGGGCAAATGTTTATCAAAAAAGGCACGCAGAAAGAGCGTGCCTTGCAGTATGTGCGTAACGAGTCATCAGAAAAACAGGCGGAAGAACAGATGAAGAAGCAAATACATAGAATTGGCAGATTTTACAGTAGTATGATTATGGGGAATATCGGACTGTTTATTTTTGTTGGATTTCTATCTGTGATTTTTCAGGAGCAGGGATGGTTTCCGAATGAAAGTATCTATGCAGTTTCCCAGTTGGTTTATAAAATCGTGATCCCGGTCTGCATCAGTTATGCCGGGGGAGCAAAGATCAGTGGACAGAACGGGGGAATTCTGGCTGTTCTGACGGCTGCCGGAATGTTATATGCAGATGTGACGTTTGCAATTCTTGCCGCAATGATCTCTGCGTCGATTGGAGGATTTGTCTGGAAAAACTGTGAAAAATGGATTAAGGAATATGCCGGTGCCAGTCTTCAGATGCTGTCAAAAAATCTGCTGATCGGAGCTATGGGCGGGATTCTGGCCATTGGAGGATATTATATTCTGGTACCGGTACTTCAGTTTACCGGAGAAGGCATTGCGCAGGGTGTGAATGTTCTTCTTGCTCATAGACTTTCATGTCTTTTTTACCTGCTGATTGAGCCGGCCAAGGTGTTTTTTCTGAATAATGTGATGAACCATGGAATCCTGGTTCCGCTGGGTATGCAGCAGCTTCAGGAACAGGGAAAGTCCATCCTGTTTCTTCTGGAAACCAACCCGGGACCGGGGCTTGGCGTGCTGGCGGCACTCTATCTGATAAAGTACAAAGAGAAGGAAAATTATGCGGCTGCGATAGCAGCAGAGTTTGTGGGCGGAATACATGAAGTTTACTTTCCGGCAGTTCTGTCGAATCTTTGGCTGATGGTTCCTCTGATGCTGTCCAGCGCTGCGGGGGCATTGTGGTTTGAGTTTACGGATGCCGGTCTGAGCGCGCCGGTTTCACCGGGAAGCTTCCTCACCATTTTGCTGATGGCCGGAAAGGGCATGATGTGGAAGGTTGCGGCAGGCGTGCTGATTTCAGCCGGGGTTTCTCTTGGAATCAGCTGGGTCGTCCTGAAATCCGGAAACGCGCGGAAGATTCTCTCACGGAAGGAAGAAGAGAGAAAAGAAGCAGAAGGGCCTGTGGAACTGGCGGATCAGACCAATGCACTTCAGACAGGCGCACTTCAGGAAAAAGAGGAAAAGCGGATGTTTATACAGAAAATAGGGTTTATATGTGATGCCGGAGTGGGCTCCAGTGCTATGGGTGCGGCCCTGTTCAGAAGAAAATTATCCATGAACGGGATTCCAGACTTACAGGTAGAGTCTTATGCCTGTGATCAGATTCCGGATGCGCTGGATCTACTGGTATGCCAGAAAGATTTTGTGAGGATGCTTCCGGAAAAGACAAGGTCAATGGAAATCTTTGCGACAGACAGTCTGCTGGATCAGGCTGCATTTGATAAAATAATAGAAATCATCAGAATAAGAAACGGGTGATGAGATGGATTTTACGCCAAGAATCAAACAGATTTTACAGGTAATGCTTTTGACAAAACAGACAATGTCCATACAGAGCCTCGCGGATAAAGTGGGTGTCAGTAAACGGACCATACAAAGAGAACTCGAATATATCAATGGAAGTCTGAAGTCTTACGAGATTCGCTTTATGTCGAAAACCGGAGTCGGTGTGTGGCTTGAGGGCGCAGAGGAAGAAAAAGAACGGCTGTTTCACGATCTTATGAGAGGCGATTCCTATGATGTCAGTAATCGGGAGGATCGCAGAAAACGGCTGATTCTGGAAATTCTGAAGGATAAAGGGCTGAAGAAACTGTTTTATTACAGCAGTAAATTTAAGGTCAGTGAAGCGACGATCAGTGCTGACCTGGAAGCGGTGGAGGAGTGGCTGAACCGCCATGAGCTTCGTATCGTGCGGAAACCGGGAAGCGGTGTGGAAATTGAAGGGAACGAAGGAAATTACCGCAGAGCGATCCGCTCATTTATCAATGAGAATATTGATACAGCGCTTCTTCAAGAGGCTTATGAAAACGAGGGAGAATTCAGAACAAGCTGCGAGGGACTTTCCCGGAGTAATATCGGGCAGATTCTGAACAATGATATTCTGAAGCGTGTCATTAACTGTATTATGGGTATGGGAGATTCCCGTGTTATGTCTCTGACGGAAAATTCCTATATCGGGCTGGTTATTCATATAGCGATAGCCATTAACCGTATCCTGAAAAATGAGATTATTGAATCGGATGTTCTATGGTCGGAAGAGCTGCCTCAGGATGAGGATTATGAGTTTGCAAAAAGAATCGTGTATGAACTGGAAGAGGAATTTGAAATAGAGATCCCTGACCTGGAGATTTCCTATATCTGTCTGCATATTAAAGGGGCAAAGCATGAAAAGATCCAGTGGGACGGGCAGAAATCAGTAGAAATCGGCAGTCGTGAAGTGCAGCAATTGATCAATGAGATGATTGATACCTTTGATGCAGAGAATGGTTTCCTGTTAAAACAGGATGAGGAATTTATCCAGGGACTTCTGGCCCATCTTCAGCCGACATTTATTCGGATCCTTTATGATATGCAGATTGCAAATCCCGTTCTGGAGGATATCAGACGGGATTATACGGAGATTTATACACGCTGTATCCGCGTCGGTGAGGTGCTGGGGAAGTGGATTGGAAAAGCTGTACCGGAAGAAGAAATCGGCTTTCTTACGGTTCATTTCGGTGCTGCCATGGTCCGTCTGGAAGGAAGGAAAGAGGAGGTACGACACGTACACCTTGGAGTCGTATGTTCCAGCGGGATCGGTATTTCCAGATTGATGTCCTCGAAGCTTGAAAAAGCTTTCAGGGACCGGGTGACGATCACTACCTATGGAAAAAAAGATATTACACCATATATTATTGGTAAAACAGATTTTTTTGTTTCCAGCATTTCTCTGGAAAATATGGATGCGCCGGTAATCTATGTCAATCCATTGCTCAGTGACAATGACATGGAACAGGTGCGGAAAATGGTATATCAGTATGAGCGTACTCCGGGGAAAGAGAAAGAAGAGACCGGATTCTCTGCGCAGATAGAGGAGATCAATCTGGTGGCAGCTCAGATCAATGCGGTGATCAAGTATATGGATTTCTTTAAGGTAGATCATTATATAACCTTTGAGGAGCTCCTGATCGCTATCGGGGAGAAAATGTCACCTTATCGTGATCTGGGCGAAATGATCCAGGAGGACATCCGCAAGAGGGAGAAGATCGGCTCCCAGATTTTCGCAGAATTTGGATTTGCCCTCCTGCATACCAGAACAAAGGGTGTGATCAGGCCAAGCTTTACCGTATGCATGACAAAGGATCTGCAGTCGTTTCGGGATCCTTATTTCAAAAATATCCGGGTGGTCTTTATCATGCTTCTTCCGGTGGATGATCATATTAAAATCAACAGTGAGATTCTGGGATATATCAGTACGGTCCTCATTGAGGATTATGATTTCATGGACACGGTTCTCAGGGGAAGGAAAGAAGAGATCCGGGACGCACTTTCCGTTTGTCTGAAAAAATTTTTCAATAAATATCTGGCACGGATTTCGTAGAAAACGGCTGCCGGGAAAAAGCTGGACCGTGCTCTTTTATCGTTTGGTAAAAGAGCACGGTCCAGCTTTTTGTTATAAAGGATGCGCTCGGATTTCTTTGAATCTGTCACTATTTGATGGTGCCAAATCCGAGGGTCTTTCAGTTGAAAATGCATATAGGTGTTCTTATAATTGAGGCATGAGGAACGGTTCAGAACAGACGACAAGATGATTTGTTGTTCTGAACAACACAGAAAGATGGATAATTCCGAATGGATAAGGAGGGTATATGATTTTCAGAAGCAAAAAGAAAGAAAAGGAAAAGAAAGAGCTGTTATACCGGGAAAACATCCGGGTCGGATGTAAAGCTGATACACAGGAAAATGTTATCCGGGAAGTGGGACAGATGCTCGTGGAGAGCGGTTATGTTGACCAGCCGTATGTGGATGCCATGCTGGAACGGGAAAAAACATTTTCCACTTATATGGGAAATGAACTGGCACTTCCACATGGAGTGGAGGCCGCTAAGAAAGAAATCAAGGCATCCGGGATTGCAGTCATGGTATTTCCGGAGGGAACCCGGTGGGGAAGCGAGACGGTAAAAATTGTGGTTGGTATTGCAGGTGTGGGGGAAGAACATCTCAACATCCTTTCCATCATCGCTGATAAGATGCTGGAGCCGGGAGCCGTAGAGAACCTTGTAAAAGGTGATGCAGATGAAGTTTATAGGATTCTTTCCGGAGAATAACAGTCTTTAAGAAAAATCCGGAAGGGGAAAGGTGAGGAATATGATTGTTACAGTAACAATGAATCCGGCCATTGATAAAACCGTCGAAGTCGGAGAATTCCAGCATGGAGGTTTGAACCGGATCAGAAAAGTGGAATACGATGCCGGAGGAAAAGGAATCAATGTATCCAAAACAATTTGTGAATTAGGGGGGACTACCATTGCTACCGGATTTCTCGGCGGAAACGGCGGAAGAACGATTGAAAATGTCCTGAAGCAAAAAGGGATTTCCTGTGATTTTATCTGGGTTGACGGTGAAACAAGGACAAACACAAAGGTTTTTGAAGAAAGCGGCGCCTTGACGGAGTTAAATGAGCCGGGACCGTCCATCCCACCGGAAGATCTGGAAGAACTTCTGAGAAAGCTGGATGAATATGCAGCAGAGGATACGCTGTTTGTCCTTTCGGGCAGCATTCCGGCGGGAGTGGACAAAGAGATTTACGCAGAGATTATTCGCAGAGTACACAAAAAAGGCTCGAAAGTCCTTCTGGATGCAGACGGAGAACTGTTTCGCAGAGGCCTTAAGGCAGGGCCGGATATGATCAAGCCAAATCGTGTGGAATTGGAAGAGTATGCACAGCTGGATTACCGCGCATCCGAAGAAGAGCTTCTGAAAATTGCAGAGGATTTTACTGGAAAAGGAATCGAAACCATTGCAGTGTCTATGGGGCAGAGTGGTGCAATATTTGTAACCGGGGACAGTAAAGTGAAATGTCCGGCGCTTTCCGTGAAAGCTCATTCTACTGTTGGAGCAGGTGATGCTATGGTAGCAGCCCTTGCCTATGCGTGGGACAGAAAATTTCCGGAGGAGGAAACGATCCGCCTTTGTATGGCTGTTTCCGCCGGAGCTGTCACAACGGTCGGAACGAAACCGCCGTCAAAGGAACTGGTAGAAGAATTAAAAGAACAGGTTGTTATCGAAAGGATGGAAAAATAAAGATGAAAACAAAAGCAGTAAGACTGTATGGAACAAGAGATCTGAGACTTGAGGAATTCGAATTACCGGCAATTAAGGATGATGAGATTCTGGTAAAGGTTATGAGCGACAGTATCTGTATGTCCACCTATAAGCTGGCTGAGCAGGGAAAAAAACACAAAAGAGCACCTCAGAACATTGACACCAATCCGGTGATTATCGGTCATGAGTTTGCAGGCGTCATTGTAGAGGTCGGTGAAAAGTGGAAGGATCAGTTTAAACCCGGACAGAAATTTGCCCAGCAGCCGGCACTGAACTATAAAGGAAGCCTGGCTTCTCCGGGATATTCCTATGAATTTTTTGGCGGTGCCTGCACATACTGCATTATCCCGCATGAGGTTATGGAGCTGGGATGTCTGATGCCATATGAAGGGGACAGCTTCTTCGAGGCATCTCTGGGTGAACCGATGAGCTGTATTATCGGTGGTTATCACGGAAACTATCATACCAACAAGAGAAACCATGATCTGGCCGTTGGAACAAAAGAGGACGGGAATATTCTGATTCTCGGCGGCTGTGGTCCTATGGGACTTGGTGCGGTAAGCTACGGAATTCAGTATAAAAACAAACCAAAACGCATTGTTGTAACAGACATCAGCGATGAAAAGATCAACCGCGCAAAAAGTGTTATACCAGAAAGTACTGCAGCGGAGAATGGCGTGGAGCTTCTTTACGTAAACACAGCCGCTATGGCAGATCCGGTCAAAGAATTGATGGATATCACAGATGGACATGGATTTGATGATATTTTCGTTTATATTCCAAACAGGAAGGTGGTAGAGCTTGCGGATAAGCTTCTGGCGTTTGACGGGTGCATGAATTTCTTTGCAGGACCGACGGACAATCAGTTTAAGGCGGAAGTAAATATGTACAATGTGCATTACACAAGCGCTCATATTCTGGGAACTACGGGCGGCAACAATGATGACCTGATTGAAGCAAATACGCTCGCAGCAGCCGGAAAGATTGAACCGGCGGTTATGGTAACGCATATCGGAGGCATTGACAGTATCGCAGAGGCTACCCTGAATCTTCCGAAGATCCCGGGCGGCAAAAAGCTGACCTATACGCAGTTTGACATGCCGCTGACGGCCATTGAAGATTTTGCAGAACTTGGAAAGACAGATCCCTTATTTAAAAAGCTGGATGAAGTATGCAGGAAGAACAGAGGCTTGTGGAGTGCGGAAGCAGAGAAAGTCTTATTTGAGCATTTTGGTGTAGAGGTATAGAAAGCAATGATTAAAAAAGCCCACAGCATCGATGAATCAGGGCCAAATGGTTATCACAGAAAGGAAAGCATATGGTATCAAAAAAAGTTACGGTAAAAAATCAATCAGGTCTTCATGCAAGACCGGCAGGCATGCTTGCACAGGCGGCAGGAAAATGTAAATCAGATGTATTGATCAAAACAGGAGAAAAGACGGTTGTTGCAAAAAGTATTTTGAATATTATGGCAGCAGCAATCAAATGTGGAACAGAGATCGAAGTGTGCTGTAACGGCGAAACAGAGGAAGAAGATCTGAACACACTCATCCAGCTGATTGAGAGCGGATTGGGAGAATAAAAGAAACAAAAAAGCTGACGGAAAACAGCGATAGCCAGTGCGTTTGCTGTATTGGTTACGGTGGGAAGCCACTCATCATACTTCTTGTAATTTTAACAGAGAACCGCTATACTTAGGGAAAGACCCGGGATAGCGGTTCTTTTCAGGGAAAGGAGATATACAGGAGGAATGACAAGACTATGGAGACAAAGAAAGAAAAAAACTATCTGGAATATTTAGCGGAATTATACCCGACGATTGGAAAGGCTTCCACGGAGATCATTAATCTGCAATCCATTCTGAATCTTCCGAAGGGAACAGAACATTTCCTTTCCGATATTCATGGAGAATATGAGGCATTTTCGCATGTCTTAAGGAACGGATCGGGGGCAGTCCGCAAGAAGATTGATGACGTATTTGGCCATACACTGGAAACAGCTGAAAAACGCTCGCTGGCTGCTTTGATCTATTATCCACGGGAAAAAACAGAGCAGATGAAGAAGATGAACCGGGATACGGATGACTGGTATAAAGTGACGCTGTACCGGCTGATTGAGGTTTGTAAAACAGTAGCTTCCAAGTACACCCGTTCAAAGGTACGTAAAGCCCTTCCGGCAGATTATGCATATGTCATTGAAGAACTGATCACGGAAAAGCCGGAGGTTCTGAATAAGGAGGCCTATTATGAAGCAATCGTTCAGTCTATTATAGAGATTGGATGTGCGCAGGACTTTATTATTGCCATGGCAGACCTGATCCAGCGCCTGGTGGTGGATCACCTGCACATTATCGGAGATATCTTTGACAGGGGATCAGGCCCGCATCGCATTATGGACTGCCTGATGGATTATCATTCGGTTGATATACAGTGGGGAAATCATGATGTGCTGTGGATGGGAGCAGCAGCGGGACATCCGGCATGTGTTGCGACGGTTGTAAGACTCTGTCTGCGCTATGGCAATCTGGATGTCCTTGAGGATGGTTACGGGATCAATATGCTTCCGCTGGCAACCTTTGCCCTGGAGTATTATGCGAATGACACATCCTCCTGTTTTGACGTGAAAGGTGGAAAAGAGAAAAGTGATTCTTCTCTGGACCTGGAGAGAAAGATGCATAAAGCCATCACCATCATGCAGCTGAAAATAGAGGGACAGCTGGCAAAGGCGAACCCGGACTTCGGATTAATGGAACGCTGTCTGCTGGAAAACATTGATTATGAAAAGAAGCAGGTTCAGATAAAAGGAACATGGTATCACCTGAAGGATGCGGATTTCCCTACCATCGACAGAAAGCATCCCTATGAACTGAGCGAGCAGGAAAAGACCGTGATGGAAAAACTGGCGTGGGCGTTCCGTAATAGTGAAAAGCTTCAGAAACACGTCCATTTTCTGCTGAAACAGGGAAGCCTCTATAAGGTATATAACGGAAATCTCCTTTACCATGGGTGTATGCCGATGAATGAAGACGGGACATTCAGAGAGACGACGGTCTGTGGCGGCAGATACCACGGAAAGGAGTTATTTGATCAATTAGAAAATCATGTAAGGCGTGCCTTTTTTACAGTCAATGAACAGGAACATGCTGCGGATATTTTGTGGTATTTATGGTGTGCGCCGGGATCTCCGCTGTATGGGCGGGACAAGATGGCAACCTTTGAGCGGTATTTTATTGAAGAGAAGGAAACGCATAAAGAAATCAAAAATGCATATTATCATCTGATTGAAAAGCGGGAGACGGCTGAACTGATTTTAAGAGAATTCGGTCTGGAAGGCGATCATGTGCATATTATCAATGGACATGTTCCGATTCATCAGAAGGCCGGAGAAAGCCCTGTGAAATGCGGCGGCAAGGTTCTGATCATTGATGGCGGATTTTCAGAAGCATATCATAAAGAAACCGGAATCGCCGGTTATACGCTGATCTACAATTCCTATGGACTGCTGTTAACGGCCCATGAGCCCTTTGCATCCTCAGAAGCCGCCATTCGGGAAGGAAAGGATATTGTCTCCCGTCAGGTAGCGGTAGAGTACAGTGTGAAACGGCAGCTGGTGGGAGATACAGACAATGGGAAAAGGATTCAGAAAAGAATCACTGAACTAAAAGAATTGATACGGGCATACCGTACGGCACAGATCAGGGAGAAGGGGTGAGGAAGAAGTAACGCACCTTTTCTGTTGTTAGCAGGATGAAAGATGAATAAATGAGATTGAAAAGAGGATGCATCTGAGGGTGCATCCTCATCGAAACAGTAAGGTATTTCATGTGGGTTAGACCAGGTGTAGTTTTACATAAGCTTTCCGATAAATGTGACTGCAGGTCCGATCGTAAAGGCGAGAATGACGGTTCCAATCGTCAGATGACCGCCTGCAAGGATTCCGATGAGCATCACCGAGCAGTCCCAGACGATCCGGACAGGTGCGTATGGAATGTGCCGGTATTCGCTGATCATCGTAGGTATGGAATCATAGGGTACCTACTACAATAAGTTTTGGATAGAAATACGTGGCAAACCAGTCATGACTCTATC
>UQCM01000070.1 GCA_900539525.1 uncultured Blautia sp. | reverse complement strand
ATTCATCTCACCACCTGCAGAGGTGGGAGAATTCTTGCTTGCATTATGTTAAAACTGAGTCATGACTTATAAATGAAAATTCGCTGCTTTTAAGCAAGAACATATCACTCTTAGATGATGGAAAATCAACAGGATGATATACATCAGTATGTTTTGCTGGATTGTATGAGAAAACAGGAAGTACATACAATAATTTTTTCTTTACACCGATCACAAGTCCTCTGTGTTCATATGACATTTCAGGCTGGAAATTTTTGCCAAACTCGAATTAATATATTTCACCTTTTTTTACTTGTCTATGTCTATACTGTTTTGATCTGTTGTCTGCCCAGCGATAATCGGATTTAGAAAAGCGTTCGAGTTCATCTGTAGTAAAAGCGTTTGCGATAACAGCATCATTTGTTTTATTTTGTGCCTTTAAGTATTCGTTCAAATAACATTGCTCCTTAGTAGATTTTATATATGAAAAAGGGTACGGCGCTAACCATACCCTACTCTGGTAAACCAGAGAGACCTCGTCGGTCAAATTATCCTTTCATTGGTGGGCTCGTCGACCCAAAAACACTTGTGTTAGCAAGTGTGAAAGATCAAAGAATCTCTCTTAACTATATTATATACATTCTTCGGAAAAAATCCACAAAAAAATTAGTTAGTTATGGTAAAATGGAACAACAGGAGAATAAGATGGGTATCTATAATGATGCATTTTATAAGTTGAAAATTCAACTGGAACTGGAGAGATTGATTAGCGCATTTACCTAACACTAATAAGCAGATTTTCTGCACTTTAGGAACACGCTCTATGGGATTTTAGAGAGGTTCGGTAAATATACTACAGATACTTTCGAATACCTGTATTTGTTTCTTTTTGCAGGTTTCTATGTGCTCATGATATTGCAGTACAGTTAAGACACACTATCACAAAATTCACAAAAAAGGAATAGTTTTTTTTACAGTGCTGTGGTACACTGTAAGTGATTATGGGCATATGGAGAATTAATTGATCGGAGAGGAGAATATTATAGTTTTATATAAGGTAGTGAATATATGAGTAATACACAGGAAGCGCTTGGATTCGACCTGCGTTCATATAAAGACGATATTGTTCGACTGTAAGTAAGCATCGGAGAAATCCGGTGCTTTATAATCTGTTGGAACAGCCAGGTTCGAAGACAAAGGAAAAGCTGGGGACGTTAAAGAGCTTTTAGTTCTTGCGTTTATCAAATTTTGATGGAGGTATCAGATGGATAATCTCGAAAAGATTATAAAGAATACAACGGAAGAAAGCCAGAGTAAGGTGGATTGGACAAAAGCCTGGAGTGGAAAGTATCCGGTGCTGAAGACCTAAAAGCAATCCCGAGAGAACTGAAGGAGAAGAAAAGAACTCTCCAATAAACACAAAAGAAAAGAGGTGATAATATGTGGTTTGTATTTGCACTGCTGTCGGCCGTTTTTGCTGCGCTGACTTCGATTCTTGCCAAGGTGGGAATTGACGGGGTGAACTCGAATCTGGCGACGGCGATCCGTACGCTGGTGGTTCTGGCTATGGCATGGCTGATGGTATTTGTGACGAACACCCAGTCGGGGATTATGGAGATCGGCAGAAAGAGCTGGATCTTTCTGATTCTGTCCGGTCTGGCGACGGGAGCTTCCTGGCTGTGCTATTACCGGGCGCTGCAGATCGGGGAGGCGTCAAAGGTCGTTCCGGTGGACAAGTTAAGTGTAGTGATTACACTGATTCTCGCGTTTGTGTTCCTGCACGAGAAATTCACTGTGAAATCTGCCATCGGCGCTGTCCTGATCACAGCCGGAACCCTGGTGATGGTACTTTGACCAGATTGCGCAGTGACCTGCTTACATGAGCGTACAGCGAAGCGGAACATCAATGTCCGCGGTATCGCAGATAAGCTCATATACAGCAAAGCGGAATGCGAATGCCCGCTTTACAAAGAGACAGGAAAGGAGAGAAAGATTGTAATGATCGCCATTGTATGCTTGGATGATCAGGATGGGATGATGTTTAACAGGAGACGGCAGTCAAGGGACCGGGAGGTTGTGAGCCGTATTCTGAATCTGTGTGAGGGGAGCAGACTCTGGATGCATCCCTGTTCAGAGCCGCTCTTTCATGAGGAGATGACTCAGAATATCCATGTGGATGAGCAGTTCCTGCTAAGAGCCGGAGAAGGAGAGTACTGCTTTGTGGAAAGCGTCGGGCTGAAGGAGATGGAAGAGCGTCTGGAAAAGCTCATCATCTTCCGGTGGAACAGACGTTACCCGGCGGATCTTCGCCTGGATCTCTGCCTGCAGGACTGGAAAAAGACAGAGGAAGAGGAATTTGCAGGACATTCCCATGAAAAAATAACGAAAGAGGTATATGAGAGATGAAGACGTGGATAAGAAAAACAGGTGCGCTTCTTCTGGCAGTCGTATTTCTGGTATCAGGCTGCGGGACGACATATCCGGCGGATGAAGCTTTCCATCAGGAACTCCCGGCGGCACAGCAGATTTCTATTTCGGAGGTGCCGCCATTTTCAGGAGAACCTTATGTGGTCATTGATGGAAATGAGCCCGCTTTCACAGAAGAGGATCTGGTCACGGATTCCTATGAGAGCTACAGTGAGCTGGATGATCTGGGAAGGTGCGGCGCGGCAGTGGCAAACATCGGGCAGGATCTGATGCCCACAGAGAAGCGGGGAGCCATCGGACAGGTGAAACCTACCGGCTGGCATTCCGTTCAGTATGACTGGGTGGATGGAAAGTCTCTGTACAACCGGTGTCATCTGATCGGCTATCAGCTGACGGCGGAGAATGCCAATGAGAAGAATCTGATCACCGGCACAAGATACATGAACGTCGATGGCATGCTGCCGTTTGAAAATATGGTGGCGGACTACATAAAAGAGACCGGTAATCATGTGCTCTACCGGGTGACTCCCGTTTTTGAGGGCAGTAACCTGGTGGCAGACGGTGTGCAGATGGAGGCGAAGTCGGTGGAGGATGACGGAGAGGGCATCTGCTTTCATGTTTTTGTCTATAATGTCCAGCCGGGCGTGACGATCGACTACGCAACAGGTGAAAGTCATGAATCGGACGAGGATGAAGCATCAAATGAGAGTCATGCATCGGACGAGGATGAAGCATCAAATGAGAATGATACATCGATTGAGAAGGACGCATCGGATGGGAAACCGGATGAGGTACAGGATTATGTGCTGAATACGAACTCACATAAATTCCACTGGCCTTCCTGTTCAGGAGTGAAGTCGATCAAGAAAACGAACAGAGAGGATTACAGCGGCACAAGAGCGGATCTGATCGATCAGGGATATGAGCCCTGTAAAAGCTGTAAGCCGTAATATACAGACAACAGATGTCTTCTGATTTAAAGAAGCTTCCGTCCCGTGTCAGTCACGGGCAGGGAGCTTTTTATGTGATACAAGAAATTCCTTCGAATGTCCTATATCACATAACCTTCGTGGCATGTGCACTCACGTGTTTGGAAGATGTCAGCAGAGCTGACCACGCTCGGTGCGCAAAGTGTGCAAGCCCGCTTTTTATTATTTGACGAAAACGATAGAACGCGTTACAATGGAACAGGTTTTATGGAGAAAATTGTCGATTGCTGTCCACGGCGTGAACAGTTACAAAAAATTTAAAATACGGAGGAGGAAACGGGATGTACTTGCTTTACTTTTTGCTCTGGGTCATTTTTAACGGAAAAATTACCCTGGAGATCTGCCTGTTCGGGCTCGTCATTGCAGGAGCGGTTTTCGCATTCACCTGCAGATTCATGGATTACAGTATTGAAAAGGAAAAGAAAAACCTGCGCAAACTCGGGCGTTTTTTTCGGTATGTCTGTGTACTTGTGGCTGAAATCGTGAAGGCGAATTTTCAGGTCATCCATATGGTACTGTCGGAGCAGGAGGAGATCGAGCCTGCGCTCGTCCGCTTCCGGTCGGATATGAAGACATCTGTGGGAAAGGCTTTTCTGGCAAATGCGATCACGCTCACGCCGGGAACGATCACGGTGCTGCTGGAGGATTCGGAATATGTGGTTCACTGCCTGGATGAAAACCTTGCGGAAGGAATGGATGATTCTGTGTTTGTGGAGCTGCTGACAGAGCTCGAGAATGATTAGGAGGATGGAGAAATGGGAAGAGGGATACCGGGACTTGTGGGCGCATATCACATTTTTTTTACAGTAGTTCTGATTTTTCTGGCGGTTATGCTCGTGCTCTGCCTGATCCGCGCGATCATCGGACCGCGGGTGGCGGACCGGATTGTATCGGTCAATATGATGGGAACCATGGTCATGGTTATGATCGGTATTCTGGCTTTGATGCTGGAAGAGGGTTATCTTGTGGATATCTGTCTGATCTATGCGATGATCAGTTTTCTTGCCGTGATCGTGTTGACGAAGGTTTATATGGGAGTTTATCTGCAGAAGAAGGAAGAGGAGGGAAAGAAACATGGCGGTGCTTGAATGGATCCGTTTTCTCGCAGGCGTACTGCTGATGCTGTGCGGTCTGGGGATTTTTGTGATTGAAATGATCGGAGTCTTCCGTTTTAAATATGTCTTGAACCGGATGCATGCGGCAGCGATGGGTGATACGCTGGGGATCGGATTTTCTCTGCTGGGGCTGATCCTGATGAGCGGATGGAACTTTACTTCTCTGAAGCTTCTGTTTGTGATCATATTTCTGTGGTTCTCATCACCGGCCTCTTCGCATCTGATTGCCCGTCTGGAGGTGACGACGGATGAGGAGAAGGAGAAGCATTACCGTGAGGTTACGCTGGATCAGCTGAAGGAAGAAAAGTCCGGGACCGGGGACGGAGAAAGGGAGGAAGAGTAATATGCAGATCTTTACCTATATCTTAATGGGCTTTCTGGTGGTGTGTGCGATATCGGTCAGCCTTTCCAAAAATCTTCTGAATTCCATTCTTATTTTTATGTCCTACAGTCTGGTGATGTCCATCATCTGGATCCTGCTGGAATCACCGGATCTGGCGATCACGGAAGCGGCTGTGGGCGCCGGGATTACCAGTGTGCTTTTCTTTGTCACATTGAAGAAGATCCATGCGATTATGAAATCGGAGGAGAGTGAGGGGGAGAAGAAGGATGAGTAGAAAAGTATCCCGTGAAAAATATGAGAAGACAGGCTCCTATCGTCTGAAGCAGTGGTATGAGGGGACGAAGGATCCGTTTCTTGGAGAAGTGGAGATGAAACCCCAGAAAGCGTTTTCCGAGGATGTGAAGACGAAGGGAAAACGCATGAGGGAAAAGAAGAGGATGCTGGCGCGGATTTACGATACCGGTAATAATGCGGAAATGAAGATTTTCGCAAAGCTTTACCGTGTATCCAGCGTGCTGTTCTGTGTCCTGCTGGTATTTATGCTGCTGACGGCGGTGTCCTGGCTGCCGACTTTTGGTGAGGCGGACAATCCGGTCAACAATGAGGTGGCTGCCCGTTACATCGAAAACGGGCTTCAGGAGACAGGTGCGATCAATATTGTAACGGGAATGATTCTGGATTATCGTGCCTTTGACACGCTGGGAGAGTCTCATGTACTCTTTATCGCAACGTGTGCAGTGCTGATCCTGCTGCGTCTGGATAAGAGCAAAAAGGGAAGCCATGGTATGGGCTACGATATGGAGGAGGACCGTCTGTATGAGCCGAAAAATGATGTGATCCTTCAGACGGTGGCAAGGATTCTGGTGCCGCCTATCGTCATTTTCGGTATTTATGTCATTCTCGGCGGTCATCTGGGACCGGGCGGAGGATTTTCGGGAGGTGCCGTGATCGGAGCGGGACTGATCCTGTATGTGAATGCCTTCGGCTTCGCGAAGACGGAGAGGTTTTTTAACGAAAAGACTTATAAAAGGCTCAGCTTCTGTGCTCTGGGCTGTTACTGCATGTCCAAGTGTTACTCCTTTTACACAGGTGCGAATCACATTGAAAGTGTGATCCCTCTGGGAACACCGGGGGCCATCTTAAGCAGCGGACTGATCCTGGTTCTGAATATCTGTGTAGGACTTGTGGTGGCGGGAACCATGTATACCTTCTATGTCATGTTCAGGAAAGGAGCTTATTGATATGAATCTTACCAATCTTTTCAATAATTATGGAGAAGCGGTGGCGATGATCCTGTTCGGGATCGGGTTCTCCAATCTGCTCCTTCAAAAGAATCTGATCAAAAAGATCATCGGACTGAATATCATGGATACGGCGATGTATCTGTTTCTTGCCCTGAAAGGGTATGTGGCGGGCAGGAAGGCTCCGATCGTGACAAACGGTGTGCAGAGCGTGAAGGCTTATATCAATCCGATTCCCAGCGGTCTGGTGCTGACAGGCATCGTGGTATCGGTTTCGGTGACAGCTCTGATGCTGGCGCTTACCATCCGTCTGTACCGCAGGTATCATACGCTGGATCTGGATGAGATCACGACCAGACTGAAGAAGGAGGGATTGTGATGGCATTTGTACAGAATTTACCGTTTTTTTCCATTATTCTTTCGCTGTTTTCCGGCCCGCTTTCTTCCATTCTTGACGGAAAGAAGGCAAAATGGCTGAACGCGGCAGTCATCACAGTGATCGGAGCCATGTCAGCAGCAGTGCTGGGATTTGTGCTGGGGACAGGACAGGAGTATGTGTACTCGATGGGACATTTTCCGGCTCCATGGGGAAATGAGATCCGTGTCGGCATACTGGAAGCCGCCATGGCACTGTTTTTCTGCATTATCATGCTGCTCTGTATGCTGGGAGGAATCCGTGAGAGGGAGGAAGAGCTGGAGGACACGAAGCAGAATCTCTACTATATTATGGTGGATCTGCTCCTTTGCTCGCTGCTGGCTCTGATCTATACGAACGACTTGTTTACCGCTTATGTTTTTGTGGAGATCAATACGATCTCAGCCTGCGGCCTGATCATGATCCGCCAGAACGGGCGTACCCTGGAGGCGGCGACCAGATATATGATCATGAGTCTGCTGGGCTCCGGTCTTCTGCTGCTGGGCATCTGTTTTCTGTATGATCTGACCGGGCATCTGCTGATGAGCAATATTCAGCAGCAGGTAGCGGTGCTTCATGCAAATGGAAGCTATCATATTCCGCTGCAGGTTGCTGTGGGACTGATGTCGGTGGGACTGGCCATCAAGAGTGCCCTGTTCCCGTTTCATGCCTGGCTGCCGGATGCCTACGGGTATTCTCCGGTCTCCTCGGCGTCCATCCTGTCCTCACTGGTGTCCAAGGGGTATATTTTCCTGCTGGTCAAGATCTTCTATCGGGTCATCGGCTTTGACATTGTAAGGGACAGCCGGGTGATCAATGTGCTGTTTGTCTTTGGTATCGTGGGTATGATCATGGGCTCTGTCAGTGCGATCAAGGAAAATAATATCCGCAGGATGATCGCATATTCTTCGGTGGCACAGATTGGCTATATCTATATGGGATTCGGACTTGGCACCACGGAAGGCGTGATCGCCAGTGTTTATCATATCATCTCTCATGCAGCCACAAAAGCGCTGCTGTTCGTGGCTGCCTCAGGAATCACGGATGCTTCCGGAGACAGTACGGATTTCTTTGATCTGACGGGAGCAGGCTACCGGAACAAGCTGGCAGGGGCGGCATTTACCGCAGGATCCCTGTCTATGGTAGGTATCCCCATGTTTGCGGGATTTATATCCAAGCTTCTGTTTGCCCAGGCGGGTGTCGGAGTGGCAAATATGGCAAAAATGATGCCTACACTGATCGCACTGGCGATCAGCACGGTGCTGAATGCGGTTTATTTTATGAAAACGGTGATCCGGCTCTATACACCGGAGAGGAAGCTGGCAAAGAAAAAGAATTTCCGGAATGTGAAGATGACGGAGGAGCCGGCAAAGTCCTTTACACTGGTTTGTTTTATCATACTGAATCTGATTCTGGGCCTGTGTTCGGAACCAATCGTAACGCTGATTGGAAACGGGCTGAAGATGTTTGCATAGGAGGAAAGGGTTATGGATGGTTTATTATTATTGCCGGTATTTCTGCCGTCGCTGGCAGGGATTTTTCTGCTGCTTTCCTCTTTCTTTGAACATGTAAAGATATCGCGTCAGTCAGGAGCAGATGAGAGGCAGCCGGATGAAAAGGGGAGACGCCGGATCCATCTTTTTACGGGGATCGTGCTGCTGGTTTCCGCAGCGGCCGCGTTGTGGGCTGCATGGGGCGGTGCCGGGAGCATTACTCTGTTCTGGCTGATGGACAATATTCCGATTTCTTTCTGTGTCGATGAGGTGGGAAGTCTTTTTGTCACTGTCGTAAGCATTGTATGGGTGCTGGTGGGCTTTTACTCCTTTGTCTACATGGAGCATGAGGGAAGAGAAAAGCGGTTTTTCGGACTGTATCTTCTGGTATACGGGATTCTGGTGGCCCTGGATTTTGCAGGAAATCTGGTAACGCTGTATTTCTTCTATGAGATGATGACGCTGGCGTCCATGCCGATGGTTCTGCATAACCGCTCCAGAGAGGCGATCATGGCAGCATTGAAATATCTGTTTTACTCTATGTGCGGCGCATATCTGGGACTTTTCGGAATCTTCTTTTTGTACCGGTACTGCGACAGTCTGACGTTTACAGCAGGAGGGACGCTGAATACGGCAGCTGCTCTTGGACATCAGGGGATTCTTCTGGCTGCTGTCTTCTGTATGCTGATCGGGTTCGGGGCAAAGGCGGGGATGTTTCCTCTTCATGCCTGGCTTCCGTCCGCTCATCCGGTGGCACCGTCACCGGCTTCCGCTGTGCTGTCCGGCATCATCGTAAAGTCCGGTGTACTGGCTGTGATCCGTGTCGTGTATTATATCGTCGGGCCCGGATTTCTGCGCGGTACCTGGGTGCAGACCGCGTGGATGACGCTGGCACTTATGACGGTATTCATGGGCTCGCTGCTGGCTTTTCGTGAGCCGGTGCTTAAGAAGAGGCTTGCCTATTCCACAGTCAGTCAGGTTTCGTATATTCTGTTTGGTCTGTCGCTGCTTTCACCGGATGGACTGACGGGTGCACTGCTGCATACGGTGTTCCATGCGTTTATCAAATCTGCCCTGTTTCTGACGGCCGGAATTTTTATTTTTCAGTGCGGGAAGACCAGAGTGGAGGAGCTTACGGGCATCGGCAGACAGATGCCGAAGACGATGATGTGCTATACCTTCGCTTCCCTGGCGCTGATCGGTATTCCGCCTGCCAGCGGATTTATCAGCAAATGGTATCTGGCCCAGGGTGCACTCGGAGCGGATGTGGGAGTATTCGGGTGGCTTGGTCCTGTGGTGCTGCTTGTCAGTGCGCTCCTTACCGCGGGCTATCTGTTACCGCTGACGATGCAGGGATTTTTCCCCGGGGAGAAGTTTGAACAGAATACGGCAGAAAAGCAGGAGCCGCCCATGGGGATGCTGCTTGTGCTGATCGTGCTTGCCGCACTGTCCGTTCTGCCGGGAATTTTTCCGGATCCGCTGATTTCCTGTATCAGCCGGATCGCAGAGATATTGATGTAGAGGAGGAGAGGAAATGAATGCAAATATTATGGTGATCGCAGTACTGCTGCCCATCCTGGCAGGTGTGCTGGTTCCTTTCATACCTTTTCAGAAGAGAACATGGATGATGGTCTATATTGAGTTCATGGTTCTGCTGACCTCTGTGCTGACTCTCTTTATGCTGTTGAATCCGCCGCAGGAAACCTTTGTCCTGTTCCGGTTTACCGGAAATCTGAGTATCAGCTTCCGGCTGGACGGGCTTGGCATGGTGTTTGCAGGTATCCTGGCTTCGCTCTGGCCGCTGGCTACCCTGTATTCCTTTGAATATATGAAGCATGAGGGGCATGAAAAGTATTTCTTTATGTTTTATGTCATGACCTATGGGGTGACACTGGGAATTGCACTGGCGGAGGATATCCTGACCATGTATTTCTTCTATGAAATGCTGACGCTGGTGACGCTGCCGCTGATCATGCATACCCTTTCGAGGGAGGCGATCCTGGCGAGCCGTACCTATCTGTATTACTCTTTAGGAGGCGCAGCCTTTGCATTTATCGGCATGATCTTTGTCCTGACCTATGGGACCACCTCCGTATTTGTGCCCGGCGGTGTTATGGATATGGCAAAGCTGGGGGACAGGACGAATCTGCTTCTGGTGATCTACGTGCTGTGCTTCTGCGGATTTTCGGTAAAGGCGGCGATGTGGCCGTTTTCTTCCTGGCTGCCGAAGGCAGGAGTGGCACCTACGCCGGTAACGGCACTGCTTCATGCGGTGGCTGTGGTAAAGGCGGGAGCCTTTACCATCATACGTGTGACTTACTACAGCTTCGGAACAAAGCTTCTGAAGGGGACCTGGGCACAGACGGTGGTTATGGTGCTGGTGATCATTACGATCGTATACGGCTGCAGCCGCGCACTGAAGGAGACCCATATCAAGAGAAGACTGGCCTGGTCTACAGTCAGCAATCTGTCCTACATCCTGTTTGGCGCCGTGCTGATGACTCCGCTGGGACTGGTGGGGGCGCTCAGTCATATGGTATTCCATGCGGTAATGAAGATCTGTTCCTTCTTCTGTGCCGGTGCCGTGATGTACAAGTCAGGGAAAAACTATATCCATGAGCTCGGAGGACTGGGCTGGAAGATGCCGAAGATATTTCTGGTATTTACGATCTCCGGTTTCGCCCTGATGGGAGTTCCGGGACTTTGCGGTTTTGTGAGTAAATGGAATCTGGCGAAGGCTGCGGTGGAGAGCGGAAGCCCTCTGGCTTATGCCGGTGTGGCGGCACTGCTGATCTCGGCACTTCTGACGGCGATTTATATGATGACCATTTCTGTCCGGGCATTTTTCCCGGGAAAAGGTTTTGATGATACAGCTATTCGTGACGTAAAGGATCCGAACTGGATGATGCTTCTGCCGCTGGCAGTGTTTGTGGCGGCGATGGCTGCTTTCGGGCTTCATCCGCAGCCGGTGCTCCGTGCACTGGAATCCGTGGCGTCTGTGATGCAGTAGAGAGGGGGATGAGAAGATGAATATCAATACGGGTCTGGCATTACTTGTCTTCTACCCTTTTCTCGGCGGACTGGTCTGCTATGCAGTGGGAAGAAGAAATGAGAAATGGCGCGATTATCTGGCAGATCTTGTGGTAATCATGGAGTTTGTACTGATGCTTCTGCTGGCTGCAGGTTCAGGCGGCAGGATCTCAGCAGGGATAGAGGAGACTCTTACGATTCCGGGGATCTGCGGGTTCGGACTGCATTTTACACTGGACGGTTTCCGGATGATCTATGGAATGATCGCTGCGTTGATGTGGATGATGGCGACGATTCTGTCCAGGGAATATTTTACACACCATAAGAACAGAAACCGCTTTTATCTGTTTCAGCTCTTGACGCTGGGGGCAACGATCGGGGTATTCTTTTCCGCAGATTTGTATACCACCTTTATTTTCTTTGAAATGATGTCCTTTACCTCCTACGTATGGGTGGCGCAGGAAGAAAATGAGCCTTCTCTGCGGGCGGCTGCCACCTATCTGGCGGTGGCGGTGATCGGGGGAATGGTGATGCTCATGGGTCTGTTCCTGCTCTATCATGCGCTGGGGACACTGACAATTTCTGAACTGCCTGCGGCAGCCGCGGGGTATGAAAATAAGAGGCTGCTGTATACGGCAGGTGTGTGTCTGCTGGTGGGCTTCGGGGCAAAGGCGGGAGCGTTCCCGCTTCACATCTGGCTTCCGAAGGCACATCCGGTGGCACCTGCACCGGCATCCGCGCTGCTGTCGGGAATTCTGACGAAGACGGGTGTATTCGGCATTCTGGTAGTCAGCAGCAATCTGTTCCTGCATGATGCATCCTGGGGTGCACTGATTCTGGCTGTGGGTGTTCTGACGATGTTCGGCGGTGCGCTGCTTGCTGTATTCTCCATTGATCTGAAGCGGACTCTGGCCTGCTCTTCCATGTCGCAGATCGGATTTATCCTGGTGGGTGTTGGAATGCAGGGGCTTCTCGGGGAAGAGAATGCGCTGGCAGTACACGGTACACTGCTGCATATGGTGAATCATTCCATGATCAAGCTGGTGCTCTTCCTGGCAGCCGGTGTGATCTTCATGAATGCCCATGCGCTGGATCTGAATAAGATCCGGGGCTTTGGAAGGAAAAAGCCGCTGCTGAAAGGAATCTTTCTCATTGGTGCGCTGGCGATCGCCGGAATCCCCATGTTTGGAGGCTATGTCAGCAAGACACTGCTTCATGAGAGTATCGTGGAGTATGGAGGCGGCTGGATCATGCGTGCCGTGGAGTATATTTTCCTGTTCAGCGGAGGTCTGACCGTTGCCTATATGACGAAGCTGTTCGTGGCTGTTTTCCTGGAAGAGAATGAGAACAGGGAGCTTCAGAAGAAATATGACAGCATGAAGAAGTATATGAATGCGGAGAGCGGTTTTGCGCTGACGGTCAGTGCAGTGCTACTACTGATCTGGGGACTGTTTCCCCATGGGATCATGGACCGTGCGGCTGCGCTTGGACAGGGGCTGATGCACCTGGAGGAAGCGGGTCACCGGGTGGCATATTTCAGTCTGAAGAATCTCTCCGGTGCAGGGATTTCCATTCTGATCGGTATTCTGGTATATGCCTTTATCATCCGCGGTCCACTGATGGAGAAGACATCATCTGGACAGCGCATCTACCGGAACCGGTGGCCGGCATGGCTGGATCTGGAGGAGCTGATCTACCGGCCCATCCTGCTTGGCTTTCTGCCCTTTGTCAGCAGGGTGGTGTGCAGGATCTTTGACAGTATGCCGGATCTGATGGTGGTGGTTCTCCTCAGAAAGACGATCTACAGAGACAGTCCGCTGCCGTACGAGCTGCCGGAGGGGAATGCGTTTACCTTTACCGTGGGACGGCTGCTGAACTATTGCCAGAAGGTGAGAAACCGCATCCTGCACCGCGACGGAAAGGAAGACAGGGATTACGTTCATTTCCTTGCAGTTAAGAACGAAGAACTCAGGGAGTCCCACCGGATCATACAGAGGAGCCTTTCCTTTGGCCTGATGCTGTTTGGAATCGGACTTTGTCTGACGCTGATCTATCTGATTTTCTGGTAAGTCTTATGATGATGCCAGGGTCAAAAGGTCATGAATAGTTACCTTTTTTGGGCTTGAAAAGAAAAAGGTGAAATGCTATACTAAAGAAAACACTTTAATAAAGTATAGGGGTTTTAGTATGGCGAACAGACAGATTACAAATATAGAGGTAAAAAAGACGAACCGGAATCGTATCTTCCGGTATATCCTCAAGCATGGTACCGTGTCCAATCCGGATATTTCATACGCTCTGAAGATCAGTCTGCCGACGGTCACGCAGAATACGAAGGAGCTGCTGGAGCGAGGCCTGATCAGGGAGACAGGGGAACTGGAGTCCACGGGGGGAAGACGGGCCAAAGCTCTGGCTGTGGCAGAAGATTACTGTGTGGCTGTGGGGCTTGATATTACCAGGAATCATGTGGGCATGATGCTGGTGAACCTTACAGGGGAAATTCTGAAATATGACAGAAGCCAGTTTCCTTATGAGAATGAGGAAATGTATTATCGCGGGCTTAACCGGAGACTGGAACAGTTTCTGGAGGGCTGTGTACAGGAAAGGGAGAAGATCCTGGGGATCGGAATTGCGTTTCCGGGTATTGTGGATTTACAGAGAAAGGAGATCACGTACTCGCATGCGCTGGATGTGAGGGATTTGCCTTTTTCCGGAGTGAGCGGATATTTTGACTATCCATGCAGCTTTTTTAACGATGCGAATGCCGGTGCTTATGCGGAGGGAATCAACGGAACCAGTAAGGAACCTTTCTTTTATCTTTCCTTAAGCAATACCGTGGGAGGAGCCGTGTTTGAACAGGATCGTCTGATGCATGGCAGAAACTTTCGCTGTGGGGAAGCAGGACACATGACGATAGTCCCGGGTGGAAAACAATGTTATTGCGGAAAGGACGGATGTCTGGATGCTTATTGCTCAGCCCGGCTGTTGTCTGATGCCTTTCACGGGAAACTTGATCTCTTCTTTGCCGCACTGAAAAAAGGAGAAGAGGAAGCAGTCGGGATGTGGGAGGAATACACCACAAATCTGGCTCTGGCAGTAAATAATATCCACATGATCCTGGACTGCGATGTTGTTCTTGGAGGATATGTGGGAAGCTATGTACAGGAACATCTTCCAGGTATCAGGCAAAAGGTTTTTGAAAGAAATACGTTTGAGGAAGATGGGGACTTTATCAAAGCATGCAATTATCGTGTTGGAGCAGCGGCTCTGGGTGCGGCACAGAGTGTAATTGAAGAATTTATCAGCCATATATAGAATGTGCACGTAATACATAAAGCGATAAAAGTAACAAAGAGATTTCAGAGAATGAAGTCTCTTTTTTTTGTAACTGTTCAGAGTCATGCAGATTTATAAATCTTTGCCTTGGGGAGCTTGCTCACCGGAGGCAAATTTTATAAATCTATAGGGCGAG
>UQCM01000069.1 GCA_900539525.1 uncultured Blautia sp. | reverse complement strand
AAAAGAACTGAGGAGACTGCGTTTAGAGGACGAAGCAAAAATGAGAGAACGGCGCGAATCATCAGCAGTCTCCGAAGACAGTTCAAACTAAAAGACCTTCTCTCATACACAGGTATGCCTAAAGCCACATACATGTATTGGCAGAAAAGATTTGATCGAGAAAACCCTGACAAAGAACTTGAAGAAAAGATTCTCGAAATCAGGGGACTACATAAGGATTATGGTTATCGACGGATACTAGGAGAGCTTCGCAATCAAAAAATTACTGTCAACAAGAAAAAAGTTCAGCGTATTATGCAAAAGCTTGGATTACAGGTCACTTCATTTACGCGTAAAAGCCGAAAATACAGCTCTTACAAGGGTAAAGTAGGAACAGTTGCGCCAAACAGAATTCGTAGACGATTTAACACACGTATACCTCATCAAAAGATCACAACAGATACAACGGAATTTAAGTACTACGAAGTAGATTCCAAGGGGCATATGACTATGCACAAGTTATATCTAGATCCTTTTATGGATATGTGCAATGGCGAAATACTCAGCTTCGGTATTGATAAGCATCCATCAGCCCAAAATGTAATGGATGCTTTGGAAAAAGCAATAGAAATCACTTCTGATTGTCCATATCGAAGAACTTTTCATTCAGATCAAGGATGGGCTTATCAGATGAAAGCTTATTCGCGACGATTAAAGGAAGAAAGAATTTTTCAAAGCATGTCGAGAAAAGGTAACTGCCATGATAATTCAGTTATGGAAAACTTTTTCGGTTTGCTAAAACAAGAAATTTACTATGGAGTAGTGTATTATAGCTATGAAGAATTAAAATCTGAAATTGAACGATATATAAAGTATTATAACGAGCAACGAATTAAAGAGAAGTTAGGGTGGATGAGTCCTGTACAGTACAGGCTCAGCCTTTTAGCTGCATAAAAAATGCGTAGTAGGTAAAGATTCTACTACGCAATAAAAGTCTAACTTTTTGGGGTCACATCACAGGACGGCTATTTCTTATTTTTTAAATTCAGAATGGCAATGAACAGCAGACCCATGGTACAGATCGTCTCTTGTTGGAACGGAAGGCGGTTTTTATCCGGTCAGGATATGATGGTTCCCGCTTTCCCGGCGAGCGCATCCAGAGCGCTGTCCAGATTTGTGATGATGGCCTTTCGTCCTTTTCCGGCTTTAATAAAGTCCACAGAAGCCTGGATCTTTGGAAGCATGGCTGCCTCACCAAACTGTTTATCAGCAATATGCTTTTCTGCTTCCTCAATGCCAAGATGTCCCAGAGGCTTCGGACAGTCGGAGGTATGATCCAGGCATACTTTTTCATCATTGGTGAGAATCATCAGGATATCTGCATCGAGCAATTCAGCAAGCTTTCCGCTGGCATAATCCTTTTCGATAATGGCGCTGGCTCCTTTCAGTTCGCTTCCCTGGGCAAGGACAGGAATACCGCCGCCTCCACAGGCGATTACGATCTGTCCGGCATTTACAAGGGCACGGATTGCATCAATTTCAATGATATCTTTGGGGCGCGGAGCTGCTACGATTCTGCGAAAGCCCTTTCCGGGTTCTTCTACTATATAATTGCCCTTTTTTTCTTCTTCCTCAGCTTCTTCAGCAGTCATGTAGCGTCCGATCACCTTGACCGGATGGTAGAAGGCATCATCATAGGGGTCTACAAGCACCTGTGTGAGAATGGTGCTGACAGTTTTGAAAATCCCGCGCTTCAGCAGTTCAGAACGGACCGCATTCTGCAGATCGTATCCGATGTATCCCTGGCTCATGGCAGAACATACAGACATGGGTGCTGCAGTGTAGTCCTGATGTACTTTTCCAAATTCGTTCATGGCAGTATGGATCATACCTACCTGAGGAGCATTGCTGTGTGTGATGATGAGCTGGCAGTCATCAGCGATCATGTCAGCCAGTACCTTTGCTGATTTCTTAACGGCCACCTTCTGTTCCGGAAATGTAGTGCCCAGAGCTCTGTGTCCCAGCGCAATAACGACTTTTTTCTTCATTATACTTACCTCTTTTCTGGCTGCTTTCATTTTGAAAGCGACCATTTTTTGGTAACTGTTCAGAGCCTCGCAGAGGCGATTTTGCAAATGGATTCTGAATAGTTACTTTTTTGTAATATAGGAGATGCAGAATGCACCATATCTGTGCATCGCGAAGCGTGTTACTGGTCACGGAGCAAACAGTAACGAAAATACTTCTGCCTAAACCTTATTATATATTTTCAATGCTCAAAAAGCAACTCGGAAATCAAGGAGGTGGTTGTCTCGGGTTTTCAGTGGCTTTCTCTTTGCCCCTCTCACAGAAAACACCTCGAACTGGCTGACGTGTGAAAAGTAACGCTGCGGAACAGTCTGTAAACAGTTTTGACATCTAAACAAATTTTAAATTAACAGATAAAAACATAAAAAATAGTATATAAAAAAATAATTATAAAAAAATCAAAATAAAAGTTGACAAATTAAAAGGAAGAGCATATAATATAGATAACAAAACAAAAGAGATAAAATTAAAAGAAAATAATAACAGGAGGGCAGTCCAATGGGAACGTAAAGAATCATTCAATTTCAAGTGTTTAAGAAGGCGAATGAAAAACAAAACAAAATCTAAGAAAGAGAGGTACGGACCACCAAAATACGAACGGAAGTTGCTTTTGTAAAACACAGAAGTAATAAAAAAGAAAAGGTCTGAGAGGTAAATAAAATGATTGAAGTTCATTAGGAACGGATGTGTGAGTGACGAGAAAGCCGCATATCCGTTCCTTTTATCTGGGTAACTGTTCAGAGCATACACATGTTTTTCTCTTTGCCGGGGAGAGCTTAAAGATTCTATAATCTAATAGTCATAAACCGTTCTCATCCTCATATATTGTGTAAAAGGAGTGAGGAGATGAAGGACGAGTTTCTTAAAATTTTTTCCACAGATATCAGAAAAATATTATCCAGGGTAGATGCGGATCCGGATCGGATCCAGGAAATCAGGATGAGGGTCACAGGACCTCTGCTGATGACAGTAGCGGGCAGGGAGTACTTCGTCACAAAATCCGGGGAGCTCACAACGGACAGGCACCGGGGCTATCCGGTATCCGAAAGAGAGCTTGCCGAGACGATGGAATATATTTCCGGTTATTCTATGTACGCCTGTGAGGAAGAGCTGCGCAAAGGCTTTCTTACGATCAGCGGCGGGCATCGCGTCGGCGTGGCAGGGAAGATCATCATGAGTCAGGGAGCCATACGGAGCATGAAATATATTTCTTTTCTGAATGTCAGGATCTGCCATGAAGTAAAAGGCTGTGCGGATGTGGTTCTTCCTTATCTGATCAGGCAGGAAGAAATATGTCATACATTAATCGTATCTCCGCCCGGGTGTGGAAAGACTACGCTTCTCCGGGATATGATACGTCAGATATCAAATGGCAATAGGTACTGCCGTGGGCATACGGTAGGGGTTATAGACGAACGGTCGGAAATCGGAGGAGCATATCATGGGATTCCTCAGAATGATCTGGGAATCCGGACGGATCTGCTGGATGGCTGCCCGAAAGCAGAGGGAATGATGATGCTGATCCGTTCGATGGCACCCCGGGTGATTGCAGTGGATGAGATCGGTACCGCAGAGGATGTCCGGGCGCTTGAGACTTCGATAAACTGTGGATGCAGGATTCTGGCTACTGTACATGCAAACAGCATGGATGAGCTCTGGCGTAAGCCCCTGGTTGAAAATCTGATGAAGAATAAAGTGTTCGAGCGCTATATTCTTCTGGATAACCAGGGGGGTATCGGGACTATAAGGGGCATTCTGGATGAAAACGGGAAACATCTTCTTGAAGGGAGGGGGGAAAGTGCTTAGATACGTCGGCATGGGGCTTGTTGTCTTTGGCTGTACGGCATTGGGAATGGAAATGAGCAGTGACAGGAAGAAACGCATCCGTGATATCCGGGAGCTGCAAAAGATCCTGGATCTTCTGGAAGGCGAGATCGGTTATGCGCATGCATCTCTGCCGGAGAGCTTCCGGCAGGTATCGGGTCGTGTGAAGCCTCCATTTTCCGGATTTCTGGCACATATGGCCGAACATATGGAAGCATTTCTGGGCGACACATTAAAAGAAATTTTCAGACAGCATGTGAGAGATGAACTGGAACAGACAGCCCTTCAGAAGGATGACCTGGAAGATCTGATACGTTTTGGTGAGCAGCTGGGGTATCTGGATGTAAAAATGCAGCTTACGGCAATTGCATTTTACAGAGAGCAGCTGGCACAGAGCTGTGAGCAGGCACAGGAGCTATATCGAAATCAATCAAAACTGTTTCGATGTCTGGGAATCATGGGCGGGCTGTTTCTGGTAATTATTTTTCTGTGAGGATAAAAGCATGAGTGTAAATCTGATTTTTAAAATTGCGGCAGTCGGGATACTGGTCTCGGTATTAAGCCAGGTGCTCAAGCAGAGCGGCAGAGAGGAGACCGCATTTCTGACCGGCATTGCAGGGCTTCTGGTGGTCCTTTTCTGGGTGCTTCCTTATATCCATGAGCTGTTTGAGAGTATCAAAACCCTGTTTTCGCTTTAAGGAGGAGTCTTATGCTGAAAATTGCCATGCTTGGCATTGCGGGAATCCTGACGGCACTGTTTTTGAAAGAGGTCAGGCCGACGTTTACAGTGTATATCAGTATGGCCACCTGTCTGCTGATCTTCTTTTACTCAATCAGCAGGCTGTCTTTTCTGGCCGAAACTCTGGTCAGCCTGAAGAACTATATTGATTTAAAGGATTCTTATCTGACAGCTCTGATGAAAGTTGCCGGAATTACCTATATTGCTGATTTTTCAGCAAGTCTTTGTAAGGATGCCGGATATTCGGCAATCGCCGGGCAGATTGAATTTTTTGGTAAAATTTCTATCCTGGCGGTCAGTACACCGGTGATTCTGGCATTGCTGGATACCATCAGCGGGTTTCTTGTGTGAGGATTCTATGAAAAAAATGTGGATATTTCCGGGAATCCTGCTGATTCTTTTTCTTGTACTATGGAAAGTGGATGTCTGTGCTGCAGAGACAGATCTGGAGGAGAGATTTCTGGATGAGCTGAACCTGGAGGAGATTGATGCAGCTTTCCGCGATCTGCAGGGCAGGGAGCAGTTTCGTTTTACTGAGGCGGTAAAGAGTCTGATACAGGGTGAGGAGCCATTGACAAAGGAAAATCTGCTCCGGCTTGTGAAGGATACATTGTTTTCATCTCTGCAGGAAAAGCGGGGGATGGCGGTACGTATCCTGATGATTGTGGCGGTGGCGGCGATCTTTACAAATTTTACAAATGCTTTTGAAAAAAGTCAGGCGGCAGATGTGAGCTTTTATATGATGTATCTCTGCCTGTTTACGTTATTGATGCAGATGTTTCAGGATATGAGTGCGATGACGCTGGATACGTTAAATCATGTCATAACCTTTATGAAGCTGCTGATGCCATCCTATCTGCTGGCATCGGTGTTTGCTGGAGGGTCTATGACGGGGACAGGCTTCTATGAGCTGACATTGGGGATGATTCTGATCATTCAGTGGATCGTGAAATATGCGGTCATGCCGGCAATTCATCTTTATGTACTGTTTTCCATGCTGAACCACCTCACCAGCGAAGATTATCTGTCAAAACTGGCAGATCTTCTGAAAACTTTTGTGGAATGGATCCTGAAGACGCTGGCGGCTCTTGCGATAGGAGTCCAGACCGTGCAGTGTCTGGTTCTTCCGGCCGCAGATTCTTTGAAAACATCTGCACTTACCAGAACGGTGGGAGCAGTTCCGGGACTTGGCAATGTTTTTAACGGAGTAACCGAGGTAGTGCTTGGATCAGCTGTTCTGATAAAAAATGCAGTGGGTGCTGCAGGACTGATCTTTCTGGCAGTTTTATGTCTGGTGCCTCTTCTGAAGCTGGGGGCTGGTGCGCTTTTGTACAGGCTGATCGCGGCAGTGGTACAGCCTGTCTCAAATAAATGTATGGTAGAGTGCATCGAAAGTGCAGGTGAGGGGGCAGGGCTGCTGATGAAGGCACTTTTGACTGTGGGAGTATTGTTTTTTCTTTCTGTGGCAATGGCAACAGCATCGATTCGTTGAGGAGAGTGGGGAAATGGAAGAGTTCTATGGCTGGATCAGGAGCATTGTCTGTTATGTGTGCCTGTTTCATATCTTTCTTCAGATATTGCCTTCAGGAGATTTTAAAAAATATGTACGGTTTTTTGGGGGTCTGCTGCTGGTTCTTATTGTAATGGCACCCATTGCTGATCTCGGGCGCCTGACAGACAGGCTTGAGCTGGGATGGCAGATGGAAAGCCTGAGAGAACAGGAAGACCAGATCAGAATGATGAGTCAGGGGATGGAGGAGCTCAGGTCCGGAATGATTGATGATGCATGCAGGGCGGAAATGAAAAAGCAGATCGAGGAGATGGTATATTCCTGCGGGATGTTACCGGATCAGGTTCGGGTGGAATTTGAAGAACAGAAGAACAGCGATCTGCCGGTTCCGGTTATCCGGAAGGTGGAGCTGAAGGTTTCTGTTCCGCAGAAAGTGGCAGAAGAGGAAAGCGCTTCTGCAGACGGACAGGCGGAAAGTGCATGGATAAAAAAAAGACTTGAGGACGTCTATCATATTTCTTCGGAACATATAAATATCAGTATACAGGAGTAGCCTATGGAAAAGGGAATCAGGAATCTCAGGGATAAGATAAAACATATGAATAAGAACCATTGGATGATTCTGGTACTGACGGGAATCCTGCTCCTGGTCATAGCGATGCCTGTACCGGGAAAACAGGAAAAGGAGAGGAAGGAAACAAAGCAGACAGAAGTGTCTTCCGGCAGGGGGGATGTGGAGGAACTGGAGAGAAGACTTTCGGCAGCACTTGGAAATGTGGAGGGCGTGGGAAAGGTCAGGGTCATGATCACGAGAAAATCAAGTGGAGAGAAGATCGTAGAGAAGGATACACCTGTGACAGACAGAAACACGAAAGAAGAGGGAGACGGAGAAAACAGAAGTACCATGGAAAGGACACAGGAGGAATCCACCGTATATATGCAGGATGCGAATGGCAGTCAGGTACCGTATGTAATTGAGGAAATGGAGCCGCAGATCCAGGGGGTGATCGTTGTCGCACAGGGTGGAGATAATTCATATGTGGTTCGAAATATTACGGAGGCAGTGATGGCATTATTCGGAGTGGAAGCGCATAAAATCAAAGTAATGAAAATGATAACTTCAGGCAACTGAACAGTTATTGAAAAAGCAGGAGGGAAAACGTGAAAAATATTTTTAAGAAAAATCAGATCATCATTACAGCACTGGCGGTTATGATTGCCGTAGCAGGTTACCTGAACTATTCAGGTTCGAAGCTTGGAGCCGAAGTATCTCCTACATCGGCAGATGAAAACAGTGTAAGAAAAGAGACGGAAGAAATGTTGTCCACAGAGACGGGAAATGACAGTGCTCTGATTGACATCGAGAGTCTTGATGAGGATTTTTCGGATGCGTCGGCAGATCTGTCAGCAGATGGAGCAGAAGAGAGCCAGATCACAGATACGCCGGGAGAAGCCGTACTTACCAGCGTTCCGGGAAGCTCCGGATTTGCAGCGGAAGCCAGACTCTCCAGAGAGCAGGTGCGTGCAAAGAATAAAGAGACTCTGCTGGAGGTCATCAACAATGTGAACATAGCTGAGGCACAGAAACAGGATGCGATCAACAGTATGAATCAGATGACTGAAATCGCGGAGAAGGAGTCGGCAGCAGAGCTTTTGCTGGAATCCAAGGGATTTAAAGACGCAGTTGTCAGCATCACAGATGGTACAGTGGATGTGGTCATCAGTCAGGTGGATGTAACAGATGCACAGAGGGCACAGATTGAAGATATCGTCAAAAGAAAAACAGAAATTTCAGGAGAAAATATTGTCATCTCGCCGATGGCAGATCAGACAGAGACAGAAAAATAGTTACTGGCCACTAAGTGAACAGCAACGAAAAATAAAGCAGGAGCGGGCTCCCTCATGAATGAAGGAACTCGCTCCTATTTCACAAAACCCTCCGGGGGATGTTCACCTGCGTGTCAGGAAGATGTCAGCATGGCTTCAAGCTCTGCAGATGCCTGGTCATAATCATGGAATAGAATGGTGTGAAGTCCGAATCGCGCAGCTGCAGTCAGATTTGGTTCCGTATCATCGATAAAGACAGCGTGGGCAGGAACGATCGGATAGCGGTCGAACAGTGCCTGGTAGATTTCCGGATCCGGCTTGATCCGTTTGATCTCATAGGACATCAGCCCGCCGTCACACAGATCCATAAAGCTCAGAGCCTCCTTTGAACCTTCACGTGTAGTCTTTGCATAATTTGAAAGATAGTAGACATGGTAGCCACGCTCTTTCAGTGAAGTGATCCAGGGAATTGCATGGGGAAGCTGCGAAAGACAGGTGGGAAATTGCAGGAAGACCATCTCAACCTCCCTTTCATGTCCCGGAGCAGCCGCGCAGAGACGTTTCAGGATTTCCTTATCAGAGAAAGTACCTCTGTCGTATTCACTCCAGGCAGGATTTAGAAAAATGGCTTTTCCGAGCAGCTCTGTTGTTTCAGCAGGGAAGTGAAAGCTGTCAAGGTACTCGCGCCATTCAAACTTTACAAGGACCCTTCCAATATCGAAAATAATCGTATCTATCATAAGAAGACCTCCGTTTTTGTTCTCATAATAATACGCTTCGGATGTTTTTGTCAAATGTGTTATTCTGCGAGGCTTTCCTTTTGCTCATGAAGGGCTCTCGCCCTATAGATTTATAGCATGATGCCAGGGTCAAAAGGTCATGATTTTCATGCTTGCATGAAAAATCATGACTTTGGGACCCGCTAAACATGAGAAAGTAGCCATTTTTATAGAAAAATGAGCGGATTTCGAATGTTTTTCGGATTTTGGGAGCGCGAAACGAGGAAAAATCCGAAGGCATCATGGGGGCAGATGCTTTTGATCCCAACATCATAGCATTTTAGAAAGTTTTCAGAAATGGGTCACCTGATATTCATAAATGGGATGTATACTGAGCATATCAGTAAGGGAGGTTCTTTGCAGGGGATTACAGATAGAATTATAACGCACATAGAACAGTGAGAAGCCGCATATAGTGTAGTTGGCAGAAGGTTACGATAAAGAGAAAACCGTCTGCTGTGTATGGTAAAACAGGGGGGGAATCTATGAGATACATGACATATTATGAAGAACGAAATACGATTACCGTTGGAAAGTATCAGCAGATGAAACAGAATCTGATGAATAACGGGCAGCAGTATCAGATGGAAAAATATACCTTGAGGAAGCTCAGGTTTATCGGGAATGAATCACAGACAGACCGGGCAGATTATTCTCTGTGTATCAAGAACGGCAACGAGGAACAGGTATATCTTGAAAAGAAATATGTACAGAACGGACTGTACTTCAAGCATTGTGAGAAGATAACAAGGGATGAATGTACAAAGATTCTGAACGGTGATCTGGAGTGGATGAAAGGACATAATAAGGAGCTGTTGTCGGATTTCTACTTACAGATCACCCTGAATCATCTGAGTCCCGGATATCTGACAGAATACGAAAAGGAAATGCATCAGTGTAAAAAGGGTACGCCTGTTATTTTCTGTAGAAAGGTTTATCGGGGAGCCGGAATTACAAACCGTCTGTTTGAACGGCCGGAAATCATGATTCCGTGTCTGGATGAGGGAAAGGTTCTGGTAACTTATAAAAGAACAGCTAAGCTGCCTGAGATTTTCAGCACTTTGCTCACAGGTCAGGAGGGGTATTCGGAAGAAACGGTTGTGTTTAA
The DNA here is from genome assembly GCA_900539525.1 of uncultured Blautia sp. Lineage (GTDB taxonomy): Bacteria > Bacillota > Clostridia > Lachnospirales > Lachnospiraceae > Hominisplanchenecus_A. Next base: position 5,278 of record UQCM01000069.1, on the reverse strand, counting down.
CTGGTAAACAGGAAAAGATCCCGGGCATTTTGCTCAGGATCTTTTTTCGGTATCGGGATCATTTCTTCGGTCCAGGAGCCGGTATATCAGAGTACAGGCATACAGCAGTACCGGGATCATAACAGTACAGACAATAGATGTCATCAGAAGATTTGCTGCATTTTCGTTTTTCATCAGCGCAAATACAAGGGTCAGAAGATACATGCCTGCCAGAAGGATTGCTCCTGTAAGAGCCAGAATTCGTTTTAATTTTTTCATATGTTATCTCCAGAGTTTTTCTTTTAGTATAGTAGCATCTGATGAAAAACGCAATATGATATGAACATTAACCTTTCGGTTACTATTCACACGTCAGCCAATTCGAGGTGTTTTCTGTGAGTGTAGCGAAGCGAAAGTCACAGAAAACCCGAGAGTAGCAGCGCGATATGATGCAGAATGCATCATATCTGTGCATCGCGATGCGCGTTACTGATCACGGAGTGAACAGTAACACCTCTCGCCCGGGAGATTTATAAAATTTATAATTTATTTATTGTTTTCAGTGGAAGATTCGTGTATAATGTTACAAAATGATGGTTAAAAAATAGACAATCTTGTAAAAGAAAGGGAAGGTGTATGAATGATGAAACAGAAAGAGTACCTGGAGAAAATAGACAATCTGGCGCAGGGCTGTCTGGAAAATGGAAAAATTGACCTGGAGTTATATGGAAAATATGATGTTCAGAGAGGACTTCGTGATAAAAATGGTAACGGTGTTCTGGCTGGTCTGACAAAGGTGTCAAAGATTGAAGCCTTTGAGATGGTTGACGGACAGAAGAAGCCCTGTGACGGCCGGCTGTATTACAGGGGATACAGTATCAGAGATCTGATACGGGGAGAGGTCGAAGGACACCGCTTTGGTTTCGAGGAGGTGGCTTATCTGCTTTTGTTCAGCAAACTGCCTACAGAAAAGGAACTGAAGGAATTTCAGAAGATCCTGGCGTGCTGCCGGAAGCTCCCGACGAATTTTACAAGAGATGTTATCATGAAGGCACCGAGCAGGGATATCATGAATTCATTGTCAAAATGTATTCTGACGCTGGCTTCCTATGATCCTGCAGCGTCTGACATTTCTATCCCGAATGTACTCCGCCAGTGTCTGATGCTTATCAGCACTATGCCAATGATAGCAGTTTACAGTTATCACGCATACAATCACTATGAGAAAGATGGAAGTATGTATATCCATCGCCCGGATCCGAAGCTTTCTACTGCGGAGAACCTGCTGCGTATGCTGCGTCCGGATATGAAGTATACACCGGTGGAAGCACATGTACTGGATATGGCATTGATTCTGCATATGGAGCATGGAGGTGGAAACAACTCTACATTTACCACACATGTTGTCACGTCATCAGGGACAGATACCTATGCGGCTATCGCGTCAGCACTTTCCTCTCTGAAGGGGCCGAAGCATGGCGGGGCAAATATCAAAGTGGTAGAGATGATGAAGGATCTGAAGAAAAATGTCAAAGATACCACAGATGAGAAGCAGGTGGAGGAGTATTTAAGGAAACTGCTCCACAAAGAGGCTTTCGACAGGAAGGGACTGATCTATGGTATGGGACATGCCATTTATTCTACTTCCGATCCCAGAGCTGAGGTGTTTAAGTCCTTTGTAAAGCAGCTTTCTGAAGAGAAGCACAGAGAAAAGGATTTTGCACTGTATTCGATGATCGAGCGGCTGGGACCCAAGGTGATCATGGAGGAGCGAAAGATTTATAAAGGTGTCAGTGCAAATGTGGATTTCTACAGTGGTTTTGTGTATAGTATGCTGGATATTCCGGAGGAAATGTTCACACCGATCTTCGCAATTGCAAGAATCGTTGGATGGAGCGCACATCGTATTGAGGAATTGATCAATGTTGATAAGATTATCCGTCCGGCCTATAAGAGCGTAATGGATGAGGCAGAATATATTCCGCTGGAAGAAAGAGAATAGAAAACAGATCTTTGCGTGAAGAAAACCGGAAGTGGTAATATGCTGCTTCCGGTTTTTGGTCTGATATAAACATATTTCCATCAAATTCTGTTGTTATGATGACGATAATTAACAGAAATGTAACATGTTGGATAACTGTTCAGAGTCATGCAGATTTATAAATATTTGCCTTGGGGAGCTTGCTCACCGGAGGCAAATTTTATAAATCTATAGGGCGAGAGCCCTGCATGAGCAAAAGGAAAGCCTCGCAGAGGCGATTTTGCGAATGGACTCTGAACAGTTACCATGTTGGAAACAATCATTAATAAGGAGGCTATGATGAACAAAGGAAAAAAACATTTCAGTCAGATCACTTTTGTGTTTCTAATGGTTCTGACGTTTGCGGTGACTCTTGGCGCAACTGCAGGGGCGGCAGGGATCTTTCCGGAAGCAGTTGAGCATAAGACACAGGTGCCGGAGGGGTATCTCCCTGTGACTACGGCAGAGGAGCTCAAAGCAGCTCTTTCCGGAACCTTAAAGCCTGCAGAACCGGGGGACGGTGAGACAGAAGCTCCGGCCGAGACAGAAGCTCCGGCCGAGACGGAAGCTCCGGCCGAAACGGAAGCTCCGGCAGAAACGGAATCCCCGGCAGAAACGGAAACTCCGGCCGAAACGGAAGCTCCGGCCGAGACGGAATCCCCGGCCGAGACGGAAGCTCCGGCCGAGATAGAAGCCCCGGTTGAAAGAAAAGCAGATGCACGCGAAATGGAAATCGTGGAAAACAGCGGGAAATACATACTGATGAATGATATTGATCTGTCAGGGGAGAATGCCTGGACCAGCGCACCAGAGTTTTTCGGTGTTCTGGATGGAAACGGATATGCGATCAAGGGACTGAAGGTGCCGCTGATTGACCATCTGTCAGGAGGAGTGGTAGAGAATCTGGCCCTGACGGATGTAGATATCAGTACATCAGGGAATGCAGGAGCTCTTGCCAGGGAAGTAAACGTCAGCAAAACAGAAGGATGCCGGATCGTAAATGTATATGTCACAGGATCTGTGAGCGGAACAGGAGCAGTGGGTGGCCTGTTCGGTATGGTATCAAATACAGATCGTCAGATGGAGATTTCTTTCTGTACCAATACGGCCAGTGTAACAGGCAGTAATGAGACAGGAGGGGTCATCGGAAGACTGCTCTGTAAAAGCAGCGCTGCGGCTGCCAAGACGGAGCTGAAAGGCCTGGCAAATACCGGTACTGTGAAGGGTATCAGTAAAGTGGGAGGTATTCTGGGAACGGTCTGCCTGGAAGATGCGGTCAATGGTCTGGATGCAGGTATCGTTCTGACACAAAGCTATAATACCGGTGTTATTGACTGTATCAGCAGCTATTCGGGAGGACTGGCAGGATATATCGAAGTTCCGTATCTGGCATCTGCGGCAGGTGCGGTAAAGATTGAGAACTGTTATAACCTGGGAAAGATGCGGGACGGCGGTAATATCGCAGGAGAGCTTGCCATAGGTTCCGGTACCGTTCAGATCAGCAAGTGTATCGGTATCCAGATTTATAACAGTGCTACCCAGGGGATTATTGACAGAGCGATTCTGACCGGCGGGGGAACTACAGGTTATTGTACACTGTCAGACTGTTATTATTTCAGTGCTACAGGAGAATATGCGTTTACATCAGGAGGACGTGTATCCGGCACGGGAACATCTCTGGCGGCATCTCAGATGAAAACAGCGTCCAGCTTTGTTAATTTTGACTTTGCGAATGTGTGGGCGATTTCAGCTTCTCAAAATCAGGGCTATCCATATCTGAAGGAGCTTCCGGTCATGCAGCTTCCGTATGCGGCACCTGCAAAGGGAACGGTTCTGAATGACAGTTCGACACAGGGGTCTTATAAAGTAACGGCAGAAGGTCTGACTGTAACGTATATGGGCTGCACAAATCCTTTGGCAGAAACCGTAACGATTCCGTCGGAGGTGGAAATTGGCGGATATTCCTATAAAGTAACCGCCATTGCGTCGAGAGCCTTCTACAATAATACGTCACTGACCAAAGTCACGATTCCAAGCACAGTAACGGTAATTAATTGCGGTGCATTTTTCAAATGTACATCTCTGAAAACGGTAAGCGGATGCAGAGGCGTTCAGAAAATATATAAAAATGCATTTCGTGACTGTAAGAAGCTTACGAAACTCGGAGCGGTATCAGGTAGAATCACCCTGAAATCGGTAGAATTTATCGGTAAAAGAGCGTTTTTGGGCTGCAGTTCAGTCAAAACGGTTTTACTATCCTCACCGTCACTGCATACGATCGGATCAGGGGCATTCCGGAATTGTACGTCTATGACAAAGATGAATATTTCATCAACGTCACTTTCTCATATTGGAACGTATACTTTCAGCGGAAATGCCAGACTTGCAACGATCATCCTGCATACGAAAGCTCTGACCTCAGGAAACGTGGGCGGGAAGGCATTTTCCGGAATACGTACTACAGCTGTTTTCCAGGTGCCTTCAGCGAAGGTTTCTGATTATAAAACTCTGTTTAGAAGTAAAGGTGCAGGAAGCGGTATTTATGTAAAAGGAATATAAACAGTTACATTTGCAAGTAAGATGATTTCGGATTGATAAGAAAACCGGAAGTGGTAAAACACCGCTTCCGGTTTTCTTGTTATTTAGCTGACTAATAAATAATTTGGTAAAAATTTTATAAAATATCAATTAAATTTAAAGTATTGTGTTGTAATATTGTGAATCTGGTACTATTATAGATTAACCGTTTAACTAAAGTGAGGTGAGAGGATGGACATAGAAACGTTTTGTGAGAATCTGGATAGCGGTAATCTACAGATTTTGTTACTGAAGATGTCACATATGTATTTTGCTGCCAGTTACGAAAAGCTTGCTGAGAAAGGACTGCATCCGGGACAGATTCCGATGCTTCAGCTGCTTGCAAGACAGGAAGGACTGAGTCAGAGAGAGATTGCACAGGAACTTCATGTGAAACCGCCCAGTGTGGCAGTGTCGATCAGAAGAATGGAAAATGCAGGACTTCTGGTACGCACCCAGGATGGAAAGGATCAGAGGGTGACCAGGATATCATTGAGTCAAAAAGGGCGGGAAGCCCTGAAGGATATTCAGAAGGTTTTTGAAGAAAACCAGAAAATCCTGTTCCGTGGATTCACGGAGAGCGAAAAATGCCTGATGCGACGCTTCCTGATACAAATGATCAAAAATATGGATATAAACTATTCAGAACAGCAGCAAAATGAAAAAGCAGACCGTGCAAGTTTACTTGCTAAGGTCTGATAT
>UQCM01000068.1 GCA_900539525.1 uncultured Blautia sp. | reverse complement strand
TTTTATTTTACAGGTTCTGCACTTTCAGCCATCTTGATGATTTCGGAATCATCAAGTTTGCTTGGAGTGTATATCGAAATTTATAAGATTTCTGGTTTTAAGGGTCATCCCTTCAAAGTTGTTGACGATGAGAAGATGCAGGAACTGGTGGAAAGTATAAAGGTAAACGGTGTATTATCACCGGTTCTGATCCGTCCAACAGGTATGGATACATATGAAATGATTTCCGGTCACAGAAGACTGCATGGAGAAGTGTCATTGTGGAACTTCTCTATATTTATAAACAAGAAGGCTGTCCACAATCATCGGACAGTCTTTTTGTTATTGGACATGCTGTAGATTTTATTTACGACTGCGAGTACAATATATAGATAGATCAACATAGAGGAAATATAAAAATGAGGAGAAGCTATGCAGACAAGGCAGGAGGCAATACAATATTGCCATTCATTTCAAGATGTATATGAAGATTATCCTTTTCATGATGATAACTGGTGTGTTATGCGTCATAAGGAAAACAAGAAAACATTTGCGCTTATTTATGATAAAGATGGTTATGTATGGATAAATGTAAAATGTAATCCGGAATGGAGAGAGTTCTGGAAAAATGCTTTTGAATCTGTTGTCCCGGCTTATCATATGAACAAAACACACTGGAATTCTATTATTCTGGATGATTCTGTTCCGGATAAAGATATCCGGCGGATGATTGGGGAAAGTTACGATCTGACGAAGGGAAAGAAAAAATGAGGATATTAGTAGATGCGGATGCCTGCCCGGTGGTGTCCATCATAGAAAAAACAGCAAAAAAATATGAGATTCCCGTTATTCTCATATGTGATACAAACCACGTTTTATATTCAGATTACAGTGAAGTGATCACAGTGGGAGCCGGTGCCGATGCTGTAGATTTTAAACTGGTCAGTCTGTGCCGGAAGGGAGATATTGTTGTAACACAGGATTATGGTGTGGCTGCAATGATTCTGGGAAAAAGTGCTTACGGTATTCATCAGAGCGGTAAATGGTATACAAATGAAAATATTGATCAGATGCTGATGGAACGTCATCTGGCGAAGAAGGCAAGAAATGCAAAGAAAAAGCATCATTTGAAGGGCCCAGCGAAGAGGACGGAGGAAGATGATAAAAGGTTTGAAGTATCGTTAGAGAGACTCATTGATTATATGACATAACAATTCACGGAAAGCTTACCTGATACAAACTTAGAATGAAAAAACCTCGCTGTGGTAGAAATATGATATTGTTGATATAATAACCACATGGTTCGGAGGGATTGAAAAAGAGATATATGGCTGCAAATATCCGCTAAGGCAAAGTGAGAATGCGTCATGCTGGCATGTAAGCATGCGAGCGCGCCCGCGACTGAGTGCGTAGCACGAAGTGATCGGTGTGAAAAAGAGAGTAATTATTGTAAATATGGGATTCGTAGATGTTGTGATGTTTAATCCGGTTTTGCTGAGCAAGGATACCCCATATGAAACAGAAGAAGGATGTCTGTCTCTTACCGGTGTGCGGAAAACAACACGACATGAAAACATTGAAGTGGAATATTATGATATGAATTGGAAAAAGCAACGACAGAAACTGAGTGGATGGCCGGCACAGATCTGTCAGCATGAGCTGGATCATCTGGAGGGAATTTTAATTTAAGTTTTTTGAAATTACGGGAGTGATCGATTATGGCATCGGAACGAACCGATGAATTATACAAAGTTTTGCTGGACAGAGGATATCCCAAAGAGTTCTGTGCAGAAATTGCCTATAAAAATATGAACACAGATTATACTGCTACCCGTATGCTTGGATATTTGTATCGGGTGAGTGACCCCCGAATCGAGGATCTGGTAGATGAGATGCTTGCAATCTTAAGTGACAGGGACGCGATCATCCAGAAAAAAGAAATGGAACATGCCCAGGCTGTGATTAATGAAATTTACAGAAATGGGCTGTAAAGAAAAGTTGAGTAATTATGGTACAAGAAAATGATTCGAAGATTTGAAACAAGAGATCTGGATGAGATAATGGACTTATGGCTTCATGCAAATATAGAGAGTCATTCTTTTATAGAAGCAGATTATTGGAAAAAGAATTATGATATGGTCAGAAAACTGATTCCTAAAGCAGAAGTATTTGTGGCAGAAGAAAATGAGGAGATTCTGGGATTTATCGGTTTGACAGATACTTATATAGCCGGGATCTTTGTAAAGGCAACGGAACAATCAAAAGGGATCGGAACAGAACTGCTTCGCACCGTTATGAAGCTTAAGGATCATTTGAAACTGAATGTGTATAAGAAAAATAGGAGAGCGGTAGTGTTTTATCAGCATCATGGATTCAAAATTGTAAATCAGGAAACAGATGAAAATACATCAGAAGAAGAATATACGATGGAATGGCATCGTTAGGCGGGAGGTAAAAATGAAGACAGTAATTGTTTATGCATCTGTACATCATGGAAATACAAAGAAACTGGTGGAGAAAATAGCAGAGGAATGTAAGGTTGATCTGATTGACGCCGTGCAGCAGCCAAAGGCAGATCTGTCGGATTATGACCGGATTGGTTTTGCATCCGGTATCTATTTTTCAAAATTTCATCAGACAATCTTAAAGTTTGCTTCTGAAAATCTGCCGGAAAATAAAAAGGTATTTATGATCTGTACTTATGGTGGGAGCGCAGCATATAAATCACTGGAAGTTATTTTGGAAGAAAAGAAAACGGACATTATTGGAAAATTTGGCTGTAAAGGATATGACACTTTTGGACCGTTTAAATTGGTGGGTGGTATTGCAAAAGGGCATCCGGATGAAAAAGATCTGAAAGCAGCGGTCTCCTTCGTGGCTGGATTGCAGTGATTAGAACGATAAGAAGATTGGGATTTGTCGGTAGGGCAAATTTTGATTACAGCAATTGAGGAAATCATAGAAAGGCAAAACAGTAGATTAAATATTTAGAGTGTTTGAGAAATCGGAAGTTTGTCGAGGTAGGGGAGGAATGATTTAATGAAAAAAAATGAAATAAGCAGCCGTTCCAGTGCAGCAGAATATCTGACCTATGTTGCTGCTGCAGGCGATCAGCAGGACAGCATTGAGATGCGATATGAGGATGAGAATATATGGTTGACGCAAAAGATGATGGCTACATTATATGATGTTGGTTTACCGACAATAAATGAACATATTAAAAAGATTTATGCAGATAGTGAATTAGAAGAGACTGCAACTATTCGGGATTTCCGAATAGTTCAAACTGAAGGTTCACGTCAGGTGACTCGCAATACAAAGCATTATAATCTTCAAATGATTATTGCTGTTGGATTCAAGGTAAATAATGAGCGAGCAGTGCAATTTCGTAAATGGGCCAATAGCATCGTTAAGGATTACACCATCAAAGGCTGGGTAATGGATGATGAACGACTGAAAAATGGTGGTTCTGTGCTTACAACAGAATATTTTGATCGCTTGCTTGAGCAGATTCGTGAGATTCGTTTGTCTGAACGCAGGTTTTATCAGAAGATAACGGACATCTATGCTACAGCTCTCGATTATGACCGCACAGCCAAAACAACAAAGCAGTTCTTTGCAAAGGTGCAGAATAAGATGCACTATGCAGTTCATGGTCATACGGCAGCAGAGTTAATTTATGAGCGAGCAGATGCAGATAAGCCACATATGGGACTGACCACCTGGGCAGCAGCACCGGAAGGTAAGATTGTAAAAAGTGATGTGAGCGTTGCGAAGAATTATCTTTCAGAGAAGGAAATGCGTTCATTAGAGCGTATTGTTTCGGCTTATTTAGATCTTGCCGAGGACCGTGCAGAGCGTCACATTCCAATGACAATGGAAGATTGGGCAAAGCGCCTGGATTTATTTCTGATGGCAGACGATAGAGAGGTTCTTCAAGACGCAGGAAAGATTACAGCAGAAATTGCCAAGGCAAAAGCTGAGACCGAATTTGAAAAGTATCGTGTCGTTCAAGATAGATTGTTTATGTCTGACTTTGATAAGTATATGTTGGAATTGGAAGAGAATGCGAAGAAGTAGAGTATGAAATCAGTGATGGTATTTGTTGAGAATGTTAAACCGGAATTTGGAGGACTGGTAAATTCTAGTTTTTAGAACTCGAGAGATCGAAATTTGCGGAGGATGATATTCACAGAATGAAAGGCAAATAATATGGAATTAAAATTTTGTGCAAGAATTCTTCAAAATGAGAATATGGATGCTGCCTATGTAGAGGTTCCTTACGATATCAAAGAGCTTTTTGGAAAAGGGCGTTTGTTGGTAAATGCTACATTTGATGGTATTCCGTATCGTGGGCAAGTGGTAAAAATGGGAACTCCGTGTTACATTATCGGCGTTACAAAACAGATACGCAAGCAGATTGGCAAGAGCTTTGGTGATATGGTTGAAGTGGTTCTTCATGAAAGAGACAGTGAGAAAAGCCCAATGTGGCAATGTCCCAAATGTGGCAGAGAGTTTAAGAAAAAAGACCAAAGTCATTACTGCGGTGAAAAGCCAAAGACAATTGATGAATATATCCTGAGCCAGGATGAGGATAAACAGGAAGATCTGCGCTATATCCGTCAGATTCTTCGCAGTGCATTACCGGAAGCGGAAGAACGCATTTCATGGAGTATGCCGACCTTCTGGAAAGGTCATAACATTGTTCATTTTGCTGCTTCGAAGAAACACATCGGCTTGTATCCGGGCCCTGCAGCTGTCGAAGAATTTGCTGAAGTATTGAAAGGGTATAAGACGGATAAAGGAACAATTCGTATTCCCTACGGCAAGGTCGATGCAGAGTTGATAAAAAGAATTGCCTTGTGGTGCTACGAAACCGGAAACCATGCATGAGGATGAATATCATGAAGCAGATAGAAGAGATCATTAGAAATACAACCGAAGAAGAACAGGAAAAGGTGGACTGGACCAAAGCCTGGAGTACAAAGTATCCTGTGCTTGCCACTTATCAGAAGGAAGTGGATATCCCGAAGTATGCTGCCAAGATCCGTCGCATGTTCACAAAACTGCAGGAAGATTACAATTATTCAGAACAGGATGCCATGCTGGTTCTGAAGGATATCCTGGCTCATGAGTACATGGATAACCGACCGAAGAAAAACAAAAAACACAAGTAATGGAGACAAAGAATCATGGAGAATGAAAAGGTATTTGCCATGTCCTTTTCCAAAGTATATGGCCTTCTGATAGCAAAGGCCGAGCGTAAAGGACGCACCAGGGAAGATGTTGAAGAAGTCACTTTCTGGCTTACCGGGTACACCGCGCAGCAGATTGATGACCTTATGGATAGTGAGATTTCCTATGGCGATTTCTTCCGACAGGCTCCGGCAATGAATCCGAACCGGGAGAAGATTACAGGCGTTGTATGTGGTGTTCGAGTCGAAAATATTGAAAATCCGCTGATGCGTGATATTCGGTATCTCGATAAGCTGGTGGATGAACTTGCCAGAGGCAAGGCAATGGATAAAATATTGAGGGAATAGAAAGCGTTAATCCGATGGGATATACAATGGAGGAACTGAAAGAACTTCATTAATGGTACGGAAGAGAGTGATGTAAATGGATTTAAATAAAACAAGCAGATTTATCAGTTTGATTCTCCGACACAGGCCAGATACTATCGGAATCTCGTTAGATGAACATGGATGGGCAAGTGTTGAAGAACTTTTGGCCGGTATCTCAAAGACACAGTACATTGATATGGCAATGCTTGAGAAGATTGTGGCAACAGATAGCAAGCAGAGATATTCTTTTAATGAAGACAAAACTTTGATCAGAGCAAATCAAGGTCATTCCATTGACGTGGATGTAGAACTTCCAAAGAAGCAGCCGCCGGTAATCTTATATCACGGAACGGGAGAAAAATATGTGGCCTCGATTGATGAACAAGGACTTATTCCAAAGAGCCGTCTCTATGTCCATTTATCTGGTGATGAAGCAACTGCAACTATTGTCGGCTTAAGACATGGGAGACCTGTGGTGTATGAAGTACTTGCGAGTCAGATGTACCATGACGGTTATGAATTATTTCAATCTGTAAATGGAGTATGGCTCACGAAGTCAGTACCGGTACAGTATTTGAAGAAACTTAAATAAAGTGCGAGCTGCGAAATCAGCAAAGCTGATTTCCCCTAGCGAGCAGAAGAAATTCTGTAAGCTTTGGTAAGCTGATAATCATACAGTAGGAAAATCCTATCAGGTAAGGTCTAACCAACCGCCTGTACCGAGTCCTTGGAACCGAAGTGGTAACATCAGGTTTAAGCGTAGGACAGGGAGCAACAGAGCCGAAACGAAAGTGAAGTGATTGAGCTGGGAAATAATTTATTGAAGTCGGAAATGGTCGATGTGCTTTTATACACAGCAGACAACACTACTATAAACGATATGGTGAGTTGATAGTGGCGTCCCCCAGTCGGAGAGCTTGGCGAGGTTGATGAGAAGTATGTTATCGGAACAGCTGAGATCCTGTCATTTCCTTGCAAGAGGTATGGAAACCAAAACAAAGGAATGCGTTAGGAATTCAAATGAATGATAGGAAGTCCGACACAGTCATATTATCGAAGAAGTCTGTGGAAGCAGATGGAGAAAAGGGCTGTGCACTTTATAACTTCAGGTAATTAGGAACTATGCAGACGAAAGAGAGCTGACGAACATGGTGAATGAGTTACTTGGAATACAGTACAATATCGCAAAAGCAAACAGAACTGACAGGAAAGTTCAGAATCTTGCGTCGTACATCAATGAGGATACGCTAAGGGCAATTCATAAAACTATGGATAACCGAAAAGCATATGGAATTGATAGGGTGACAAAAGAAGATTATGAACAGAATCTGGAAGAAAATCTTGCGAATCTTGTGAAACGGATGAAAAGCGGAAGCTACCGACCAAATCCAACAAGACGTGTCTATATTCCGAAAGAAACAAAAGACAAAATGAGACCACTGGGTATTTCATGCTATGAGGATAAACTGGTGGAAAATGCGATTGCACAGATACTGGAACAGATTTATGAGCCAAAGTTTTACAATGAGAGCTTTGGATTCCGACCAAACAGGAACTGTCATCAGGCAGTGAGGGAAATCATAGAAAGGGTGCAGAATCGAAAGACGAGTTATGTAGTGGAAGCAGATATCAGAGGATTTTTTGATGAGGAAGTTTTTCCGTTGTAAGGTAAAGACCAGTAAGAAGAAGTTACGTAGTAAAATCAAAGCAATGAAAGAATGGATAAAAGCAAATAGAACACTGCCCTTAGAACTATTGTTTAAAACAGTTAATGCGAAACTGAGAGGTCATTATCAGTACTATGGGGTAACCGATAATATAAAAGAAGTAGAAAACTTTCTCCATAGAACAAAGTGGTTGTTGTTCATATGGCTGAATCGAAGAAGTCAGAAAAAGAGCTATACACTTGATTCTTTCTTTAACGGACTGCTTCGTACATTTCCGTTGCTTAAGCCGAGTATCAAGGTGAGTTTGTTTTACAGGTAATGTATGAAAATATAAAGTGAAAAGCCGTATGCGTTAGTAGCGCACGTACGGTTTTGTGTAGGGATATGGGGAGTAATCCCCATATCTACTAGAGCGAAAAGAAAGCCGGATTGCTCCGACTCCCTCAAGTATGTGTCCGCAAACACATACCCCGATTAGTAACTATATTATACATCTGCTCAACAAAATATGCAACAATTATATATAAATTTTTAAAAGACTCATACGTGCAGATAAATCAGGATGGATAACGGTATGTGCAACTGATGGATTAACGGATGCACCATAGTCTGAGGTTAATTTTTCGAAATCACGGATAAATGCTTTGATTTCGGTTTTTGGTACATGAAGCATTTTTAAATAGTAGCACATAAGAATGACGTAATCGCCAATTGTTTTAAAATTCACATATGGTAATCCTATCTCTGAGATTAGGCATTGCTTCATTGCGGGCGTTGGATCGATGTTTCTGAAACGTGTATCGAAAACAACTGAGTTGTGAGCAATGGCGTTTCGAAGATCTTTCAAAGTATAGATGTATTTGAAAATAAGTTGACGATCAGTATCGCTTGAAAGATTTAATCCTATACGCCTTGAAATATCATCACGGACATCGTATGTAAGACATGAGAGGAGGTAACCAAAATCTCCCATAGTCATTATTTCAAATAATGCCCATATCGGAACATCTGAGTAACCAACATTATTATAAAAATGTGTAATTTTAGGATTGTTTTTTCTGTAAGCATTAGCAAGACTAGACTGAATAGAATTTTGAAGATTCAATTTGTTTTGCTGTAATTTTTTCTTTTGCTCAGGTGAATAATGAGAAGGTGCATTTTTGTACCCGCTTACTACCTTATCATACATGTCTTGGATACTTTCCGAATTAGCGTTGATCAAAATTCCCTCTAGGGCAATATTTTTAACTGCAGTTTCAATGAACATCATTTTTCCATACAACAAGTTTTTTAAAGCAGAATCATATTGAATTGTTGCATATACTTCATTATATGTAGTGAAGGGCAATTGATTGCTTGCATTTTTGAAAAAACGATAGCCTTTATATCCATGAAAATATCCAGTGTTCACTAATTGTCTTTTTTGTGCACTACCTGATATTGCTATTCCGTTATCGCGAAGGTGACGCATCAATCCGTCTGTTGTTTTATAACTCATGAAATCCTCCTGAGAATGATTATAAAGGTATTATAACATAATACAATGATTATAACAATTACTATATTGATTGCATATTAAGAGCGATATTAAGAGGGGAATCGTTATATTGGAGAAAGTCTCATTAACTTGATACTTTTTGATCGCTTGATGATACTATTCCCCTTGCATTTGAGATACCTCTGATACTTCTGACTGATACAATGATCATGCTGGAAGTAGAAGATCAGCAGGACAATTAAATATGAGAAAACAACGAGCCAGGTAGACACAGGCGGTGTGTGCTTGCACACGAACGGATGTGGATATTTGGCGGCCAAACAACATCGATATGTAGACCGATAGGTCGGAATGGAGATGCTGTTCAGATTGCGAGAGCAGTTTACTGCGAAGCAATCTGGTTGTTGTGTATGGAGCTCCATTAGGAATTTAAACCTAATGGGGCTTTTTGCGTGGTTAGCACCGCAATGATCTTTGATTTCCAGTCAATGCCACGGGTCTGCTTATGACCGCGTGATTGGAAAGGAAATCAAGGATGATCAGATGTATCAGCAAGCCACGTGCACCTCCGCTCCTGGATTTGAAACACGAGAACAAGATTTCAAATTCAGGAGGAAAAGAAGATATACGTACAGCATCCATATAAATTCGAAGGAAAATATTACGCAAAGATTGATGGAGTATTCTATGAGATCTCCAAGGAAGTGGCGACGGCTATGTTTGCCGATTATAGAAATGAGATTTATCGCAGCCGTAAGTGGGCACCGGATTACAGGGAAGAGGATCTTCAGATGGAAGAGCTTCAGGATCTGAAGACTGATAATGAGAAAGAAAATGCTGCAAAAAAGAAGGATAAGAAGTGGAAGCGAAAGACCAAGAGATGTGAGATTCTCGATTGTGCCTTCAGCGCTAATAGCGATGGACTTTCTATTGCCGATATGGCAGATGACACACAGCTCAGCCTTGAAGAGCTGATGATTTTGAAAGAGGAGAGCAGAATTCTCCATGACAAAATCAGTAAGCTTACGCTTCAGGAGCAGTTTATCATAAAGTCTATCTATTTTGAGGGCATGAAACAGAAAGAAGTGGCAGAGATTCTTGGCGTCACAAAAGGAGCTCTCGGTCAGAGACTTGGTACTATCTTCAGAAAGATGCGTACCATGTATCTGGAAGGATAAATAAGATTTTTTAAACTTTTTTGCTTCATTGCCTAAACTTTTTCTGCGTTTTTTGAATTTAGTAACTGAAAAGGTTAATTCTTAAGAAATACAGAAAGCGAGAATTCAGAAATGGACAAGAGATGTTATTCCGTAGCGGAGCTGCAGGAAATTTTAGGTGTAAGCAGACAGTGTATCTATGAGCTGCTCAAGAAGAAAGAATTCAGTTGGGTGATGGTTGGTGGCAAGTACCGCATTTCCAAGAAAAGTTTCGATGAGTGGCTGGACCAGGATCAGTAGAAAGAGCGGTTAGGATTGTATTATCGGCAAGAAATGTACATCCTAACGCTTTTTCTGCAGATGAGTTATGTTAGTACCATGGGAGGTGGCGCGATTGTATTACAATCCATTGGCAAAGGAAGAGGAGTTTCACGAACTGGTGAAAGAGATTGAGAGCCAGAGTGCATACAAAAGGGTGCCTTCTCCGGAGAAAAAATACATGTCGGTAGCGGAGATGGGACGGCTCTTAGGTTTGAAAAAGACGGACCGATACTGGCTGGTTCACAAGAATTTTTTCAAGACGGAAGTGATTCTTGGGAAAATGCGTGTGGAGCTGGAAAGCTTCGAGAAATGGTATGCTAATCAGATCAAATATCACAAGATTACCGGGGAGGAGCCTGGACGGGAACTGAAGCAGCGTTCTTATTCGCCAAAGGATATTGCAGGGATTCTGCAGATTTCTGAATGGCAGGTTTACGAGGAGATGAAGAAAGCCGGTGTGGAATATATCCTGGTGGATTATTGGAAAAGGTATCCTAAGGAAGCATTTGATGAGTGGTACGGGAATCAGAATCGGTTCCGTAATGCCGAGGATCGTGAGAAGGTTCGTGACATTGTGGAAGGTTCTATGCGGATGCCGGAAATGGCCAGAATGTTGGGTGTTTCAAGAAGTGTAGTTTATGACATTATTGATCGTTCGGATATTCTGAAAACCATTGAGTTTAATGGTCGAAGACGAGTGACCAAGAAAAGCTTTTATGAATGGTATGCATGCCAATGTGGCCGGAAAGACAGTAGAACTTCCGACAAATGTGGATGCAGAACTCCTGGCGAAGGCCCTTTCCAATCCGGAGATGGCAGCGCTTTTATCTACTTTGGCCAAGTCACTGGAGAGTAAATAAAGGCAAAAGCACTCTCTTTTCATTTGCGTCGAAATGGTAGCCAAGATGGCGACCAATAGTTTTGTTGGATCAAACTTGAAATGATATTATACCCGTTATACCCTTGATAAAATGAATAAATATGGGTATAATGGGTATAACAAGTTTGGGAGGTGTTACTCATGAGTCAGGAAGAATTAATGAATGCAATTGCCGAGATTGAACGGGAAATTGCCATATTGCCCGAAGGTAGCATCACAAAAAAGAAGATCAGAGATAAAGAATACTATTATCATCGAATCACCAGGAATGGTAAGCGTGTAGAAAAATATATTGATTTTAAAGATGTTGCAGAACTTAAAGATAGGATTGATCGGCGAAAGAAACTGGAAAAAGATCTCAAAGAATTGAAAAAACAAATGATTCCGGAGAAGGCAACCACAAAAGAAGAACATCTGGAGTTTAAGACAACTGTAAGAACAGGCAGCCGTCTTCGCGCGCAGATTGCTGTAACAAAGAAATACAAGAAGAGAGAATGTATTCGTGAACTACGAGATTATGTGTTCGGCAGTCAGACAGATAAAGTGTTTGTAATCTATGGCCTTCGAAGGACCGGTAAGACAACGATGATTCGTCAGATTCTTACAGAGTTACCTGAAACTGAATTTCGTAAGGCTGCCTTTATCCAGGTGAGATCCAGAGATACTCTGGAAGATATCGATGAGGATCTAAGGCTTCTGGAGACAAAAGGTTTCAAGTATGTATTTATCGATGAGGTAACACTCATGGAGGACTTCATCGAAGGTGCGGCACTTTTCTCAGATATTTATGCCAGCAGCGGAATGAAGATTGTTTTATCGGGAACGGATTCTTTGGGGTTTGCCTTCTCAAAAGAGGAACAGCTGTATGATCGATGTATTATGATGCATACAACCTTCATCCCGTATCGTGAATTTGAGGAGGTTCTCGGAATCAAAGGAATTGATGAGTATATCCGTTATGGTGGAACCATGAGTTTAAGCGGTGTAAATTACAATGAAGATGCTATCTTTGCTTCAGCCAGAAGTGCGGAAGAATATATTGATACAGCGATTGCAAAAAACATCCAGCATTCCCTTAAGATGTATGAATATGGTGGACATTTTCGCTCATTATTGGATCTGTATGAAAAGGGAGAACTGACGAATGTAATCAATCGTGTAGTTGAAAACATCAATCACAGCTTCACGCGCAGGGTTGTTGAAAGGACATTCAAGTCGCATGATATTGCTGTAACGGCATCAAATCTGCTTAGAGACAGGGAAGAGCCTATGAATATCAAAGCACATATGGATCTGGATGCAGTGACTCGTGGTATGATGCAGATGCTCGATATTCTGAACAAGGAAGAGCAGAGCATTCAGATTGAAGATTATCATATGGCACAGATTGAGGAATACCTTACCTTATTGGATCTGATTATGAAGATTGATCTCGAATCATTGCCGGAAGTCAATCGAAAAGAAAGTGTGACTGTAATCACTCAGCCAGGTATGCGATATGCGCAGGCCAATGCGATTGTGTCTAATCTGCTTCTCGATGCAAAGTTCAGTGAATTATCGCTGGTTGAAAGACAGAGAATTCTGGATAGACTGCTCAGTGAGATCCGTGGAAGAATGATGGAAGATATTGTTTTACTGGAAACGAAAATTGCTCATCCGGAGAAAAAGGTATTCAAGCTTCAATTCGCAGTCGGAGAGTTCGATATGGTAGTCTTTGACCCAAAAGAACTTAACTGCAAGATCTACGAAGTGAAGTACAGTAAAGAACAGGTTCCGGAGCAGAGCCGCCATTTGAAAGACGAGGAAAAATGCGCTATGACAAGCCATCGATATGGAGAAATTACCGGAAAATATGTCATTTATCGTGGTGAAAGTGGTAGCCTGGAAGGTATTCAATATCTGAACGTAGAGGAATATCTAAAGTCATTATAATTTTCTGTATTTCGGCCAGAGAAAATCTTGTGGATGTTCAGAAAGGAATGAAGATATGACCGATATCAGATATATTTCAACTGCGCATCTCTGCAATCCGCCGGAGGCTTTTATCGAAGTCGGAGTTTGCTCCGATTTCGATAAAACCATGCTCTGGCTAATGGTAGCCAAGTTGGCGACCATTAAAAATCGAAACTCTTTTATGTACATTGTTGCATGATATGGTAAGGCATGATATATGTCATAGTGACGAGGAAAATGAATCAAGCTTGCTTGGATTCATTTGACGACCGCTGATCATCCGTAAAACGTGTTTTACGGATGTATCTTAGCAATACCAGGTGAAGCTGCCGAGACGAAGGATAGTTTTGACCACCGGAGCAGTTATTCTGAGAGCCGGCTGATGAAGCCCCGTGGTGACGAAAATCACTGCGGGGCTTTTGTCGTGCAGAAATACTGAATTAACAGGCAACGAAAAGAGTTTCGCAATATGTCCTGAATGATGAAAGACATTACAGCAGTTCTGCCATATACAGAGGCAGATGGATGATCCCGTCTTTGATCATGACGTCTTTGGTATAGAGAATATATGCATTGCCAATAACGGATGAGAAATGTTTTCGGAATTTATCCAAGGAAGAATGGGAACGGTAATTCCCGGATTTGACTTCCACGGGAGCAATCTTCTTTCCTTCCGTGATCAGAAAATCAATCTCCATGTGGTTTTCCCGATTCTGACTATCGGAACGGGAATAGAAATACAGGCGCGGCCGACCGTGGCGAAGCATCTGCGCAGCAATGTTTTCCATCAGCATTCCTTCGTTGATATTTAACTTATCAAAGAGGATTGCACGATACAGTTCGTTGTCAGTGTACTTTTTATTCTGGAAGGTGTGAGTCACGAGCAGACCTGTGTCTGCCATATAGCACTTCTGCGAAGCATTGTCTGCACTTAGTGCAAGTCCGACATGGGGATCTGTTGCATTGAAACAGGTATTGACGATCATGGCTTCATTCAGCCACACAAAGGAATCCTCAAAGGAACGAAAGCGAGCCTGTTTCCCGAGAGAAGAAAGCTTATATTTCTTTTCTTTTTTGGAAAGCTGTCCCGGGATGCCATCGAAAACGGCAAACACCTTGTTCTCATAGCCTTCTGCAAACTTAGCGACATCCTCCCGGTAAAGATTCAGGATCCGGCGCTTGGCAACATCGGATGCCCCGAAATCTTTGCCGTTCATGTAAGCAAGAACGGACTGAGGCATACCGCCCACAAGGATGTACTGACGGAAGTCGTTCATAATCTTTCGGTGCAAAGTGGCACCAAGAGGTTTCTTTGTTTCAAAGCATTGCCGAATCAATGGATAAGTTGCCTCATCGCCCATTGCCCAAAGGAACTCTTCAAAGTCTAACGGAAACATCTCGATGTGATCTTCTTCCGAAGGAATGATGATATCCTGTACATTCTTTTTCAGGCGAATCAATGAGCCTGTCTCAAGGTAATCAAACCTGCCGTCAGCCACAAGATATTTGATAAGCTGGCGTGCTCTCGGATATTGCTGGACCTCGTCAAAGATGATCAGCGACTCACGTTTGTAGAGAGGTGTGGAATAAAAGGCCGCAAGCTTTGCAAAGAAAAGATCCAGATCGGAACTGTCATTGACAAACAGATCAAGCACATCTGTCGGAGCCTGTCCAAAATCGATCAGAATATAGCTTTTGTATTCCGCCTTGGCAAACGTCTCGGCAATATAGCTTTTGCCAACACGACGCGCACCATCGATCATCATGGCAGTCGTACCTTTGCTAATATTTTTCCAGGAAACAAGTTCATCGTAGATTTTTCTTTTCAACATGTTATCACTCCCTATATGGATAGTATATCCCTGATATGGTCTGATTATACTATTAAAATCACGAAAAAGCAAATTGGAAAAGTCTGAATCTGCACGAAAAAGCAAGTTTATAATGCCTGAATCTGCACGAAAAAGCAAGTTTATAATACCTGAATCTGCACGAAAAAGCAAGTTTATAAGGAACATGTGCAGCAACTCCATCTTCTGAACAGATCCAGGATTCCGGTTTTCACTTACTGGGCTTGTTGTAATGCCCAATCTGAATTATGACGTCCCCCAAGATGTCTCTCAAGATGATATAAATATGTTAGTGTATAATTTTAATTGGCAAAAATAATGGGAAGTAGAATTAACCACTTCC
>UQCM01000067.1 GCA_900539525.1 uncultured Blautia sp. | reverse complement strand
GGACTCTCGGCACTTCTGAGCATGCTGAATTCCTGTGCCAACGGCATCTCTGTCGTGAATATTGACAATGGATACGGAGCAGCGTATATTGCAACCCAGATCAATCGTCTGGCAGCTGGAAATGAGGAACATGCATGAGAACGTTATATTTGGAAGGTACTTCCGGAATCAGCGGTGATATGACCGTAGCCGCTCTGCTTGACCTGGGAGGAGACCGTGAGGGACTTCTCAGGATGCTGAAGAGTATGCCGCTTCAGGGATATCATGTAGAGATCGGAAGAACAGAAAAATGCGGGATAGCAGCCTGTGATTTTGATGTGATCCTGGATGAGCATCCGCATGAACACCGGCATCTGGCAGATATTTATGAGATCATAGAGCGTACCGACACGGAGGAAGAGGTAAAAGCGCTGGCGAAGCGGATGTTTGAGATCGTGGCGGAGGCAGAGGCGAAGGCGCATGATCTTCCGGTGGAAAAGGTTCATTTTCATGAAGTCGGAGCGGTGGATTCCATCGTGGACATCATGAGTGCGGCATATCTGATCGAAAGCCTGCAGATCGACCGGGCAGTGATCTCAAGGCTGCGCGAGGGAACCGGGCAGGTCAGGTGTCAGCATGGGATCCTGCCGGTTCCTGTTCCGGCGGTGATAAATATTCTGAAAAGCAGCGGTCTGCCGGTTCTTCTGACAGAGACAGAGGGTGAGATGATCACTCCTACTGGGGCGGCTATTGCGGCAGCACTGCAGGAGTATGGAGAAAAGGCTCCAAACAGTACGAGACCACAGGGAAGACTGGTCGGAACCGGAGCCGGAGCGGGAAAGAAGGATTTTCCACATGCAAATGTTCTGCGGGCGATGCTGTTTGAAGAAAGTGAAGAAGCATCTGCATCTGTGCCTGGCGGGAAGGAGATTTCAGGGGATGTCCTGTGGATGCTGGAGACGAATATTGATGACTGTACCGGGGAGGCTCTGGGCTGTGTTTCGGAGCTTTTGATGGAGGCAGGGGCGCGCGATGTGACGGTTACCCCTGTTTATATGAAGAAGAACCGGCCGGCATGGAAGCTGGGCGTGCTGAGTGATGAAGCCCACAGAAGCGTTCTGGAACATCTGATTTTCTTACATACGACGACCATCGGGATCCGCAGATATCAGGTAGAGCGTACCGTTCTGGAAAGACAGTGCATGACAGTTCCCACATCCTTCGGAAATGTGCAGGTGAAGAAGATCTTAAGACCCGGAGGCGTGTGTGTAATGCCGGAATACGAGAGTGTACGGGAAATCTGCCGCAGGACGGGCGGCGGCTTTTCAGGGGTTTACGAGATGATAAAAAGAGAAGTGTCAGAAGGAGCGAGGGAGTAATGAATGAGCAGTTAAAGAGGCTTAATGAGCGGATGGACGAGCTCACTAAGAAGAATGTATGTATCGCATTTTCCGGCGGAGTGGACAGCAGCCTGCTGTTAAAGACAGCTGCGATGGCAGCGGAAAAGAACAGAACACAGGTGTATGCGGTGACGATTTCCACCCGCCTTCAGCCGTGGGAGGAAACAGAGCATGCACAGAAGGTTGCCAGGGAGTGCGGAGTGGAACATCACATCCTGGCAATCGACGAGAGCCGGAATGAAGATATCCTGAAGAATTCCACAGAGCGCTGTTACTGGTGCAAGCGCTTCCTGTTCCAGGCTCTGAAAAGCTGGGCCGGTCTTCACAGCGCAGACTATATTCTGGAAGGCTCCAATGCGGATGACAGGAAGATGTACCGGCCGGGCCTTCGTGCGATCGAAGAACTGGGGGTATTCAGTCCGCTGGCCGAGCTTGGCATTACCAAACAGGAAGTCCGTCAGATGGCACATGAACTGGGAATATCGACGGCCTCCCGTCCGGCTGCTCCGTGTATGGCCACCAGGCTGCCCTACGGGACACCGCTGGATTTTGAAGCAATGGAGAGGCTGGCAAAGGGTGAACAGGAAATGCGCGAAATGGGCTTTGATGTGGTGCGTCTGCGGCTCCACGGTGATATTGTCAGGGTAGAGGTGGCTAAGGAGAAGCTTTCGGATGCACTGAATCAGAGAAGAGATATCACAGAAATGCTCAGGACACTTGGTTTTCGTTATATCACACTGGATCTGGAGGGCTTCCGTTCGGGAAGTATGGACTTATGGTAAGGAAGCATCTTTATTTTTCGGGAATCGTCCAGGGAGTGGGCTTCCGTTACCGGTCAGCATGGATCGCGGAGTCTCTGGGTCTGACAGGATGGGTCATGAATCTCTGGGACGGACGTGTGGAGATGGAGGTACAGGGCGACAGAAAATCCATCGACCGTATGCTGGAGAACCTGCATGAGCAGAGATTTATTCGCATTGACAGGATTGACGCAGAAGAGATTCCCCTGAAGGACGGGGAGCACAGATTCCGGACGCGTTAAATAAACGTACCCCGCAGATACACCGTATGCATATCTGCGGGGCTAAAAGGGGAGGATAAGTATTCGATATCTTATCTTTGGCATGGTTATCATAGAAGACTTTGATAACTGCTTATAGTATAAACGTTATAAAAGTTTTTATACAAAAAACGAAAAAAATTTTGCCTTATTTCAGTAAATGGTATATAATGATGCCAGGGTCAAAAGGTCATGATTTTCATGCCTGCATGAAAAATCATGACGCCTTGACCTGCTAAACATGTAATAGGGCATGCGCTTAAAACTTATGAGACAAAGGATGGTATAAAAATGGGATTATTACAGGAGTGGAGAGAGAAAGCATACTCTCAGACAACGGATAAGAAGCTGCTTCAGAAATTCTGGACAGACTATTTTCTGATTGAAAAGGGGATTTACGAACAGCTTCTCAGCAACCCGGACGAGGTGGTAAAGGGAACGGTAAAGGAGCTGGCAGAGAAATATAATGTGGCACTTATGACAATGGTAGGATTCCTGGATGGAATTGACGAGAGCCTGAAGGTACCGAACCCGATCGAGGAGCTGGATGAGAATACAGAAGTCAGCCTGGAGTTTGACAAAGAGAAGCTGTATAAAAACATGGTTGACGCAAGAGCGGACTGGCTGTATGAGCTGCCTATGTGGGATGAGATCTTTGATGAAGAGAAGAAGAAAGAACTGTACAGGGAAGCAAAGAAAGCCAATACCGTGGTAAAGGGTAAAAAGATTGGAAGAAACGATCCGTGCCCGTGCGGAAGCGGAAAGAAATATAAACATTGCTGCGGTAAAAACGCATAATAAAGGTGCTGCGATCTACAGATGCCCCGCATGGTCGGAAAGGCGGATGCTGTGATCTGCAGCACTTTTTGTGATGAGGAGGAATGGATGGAACTGATCTGTGTCATTTTAGGAATTGCCTGTCTGATATACTACGTACTGATGCTGGCAGTCGGAATGGATTTTTCTTTTGTCTGGCTGTTAGGAGGTATTGCCCTGGCAGGCAGCGGAATATGGATGAGGTGGGCAGCATCCCGCGGTAAACATCTTCCGGCAGGTGTTAAGGTAACGGCATGTGTGATTCTTTCAGCAGGACTGCTCCTGTTTTTGGCGATTGAAGGCCGGATTCTCTCTTGCATGACAGAAAAAGGAAGCCCGGATCTGGATTATGTGATCGTGCTGGGGGCTCAGGTAAGGGGAAATGTGCCCAGCAAAGCGCTGCAGAAAAGAATCGCAAAAGCGGAAGCGTACCTGAAGGAGAATCAGGGTACGATCGCAGTCCTGTCCGGAGGTCAGGGAAAAGGGGAAGAGATTTCTGAAGCGCAGGCCATGTATGACTGCCTGGTAGAAGCAGGAATTGAAAAGGAAAGGCTGATGATGGAGAACCGATCTACGAATACGGTGGAGAATCTGGAGTTCAGTGCCAGACTGATCGGAAAGGATGCAGAAGTCGGACTTATCTCTCAGAATTTTCATATCTACCGGGCACTGAAGCTTGCGAAACATCAGGGGTATCAGAATGTGTGTGGTATTGCGGCTCCATCAGAAGCACTGTATCAGCCACATTTTATGGTGAGGGAAGCATTTGCCATTGTGAAGGAAAAGCTGACAGGAAATATCGATTAAGGAGGTTTCAGAATGTTAGAAGTATATAGGAAAGAAGCGGCCAGAGCAGCAGAGCAGCTGCTGGCGGCAGCAAAACTGAACCGGGGGGATATCCTGGTGGTGGGCTGTTCCAGCAGCGAGGTGACGGCTCACAGGATCGGATCATTTTCCAGTGAGGAGATTGGAAGAGCTGTATTTGAAGGAATCCATGAGACTGCGAAGGCGCAGGGGATTTATCTGGCGGCACAGTGCTGCGAGCATCTGAACCGGAGCCTGATCATTGAACGGGAGGCGGCACGCAGCTACAGACTGGAGTGTGTGAATGTGGTGCCAAGGCCCAAAGCCGGCGGCTCCTTTGCAACAGCGGCCTATCAGGGATTTGATGATCCGGTAGCGGTAGAGGAGGTAAAAGCCCATGCGGGTATTGATATCGGAGATACACTCATAGGAATGCATTTAAGACGTGTAGCGGTTCCGGTGCGCATCGAACAGAAAACCATCGGACAGGCACACGTGGTCTGTGCCAGAACAAGGCTGAAATTCGTAGGAGGCGAGCGTGCCTGCTATGACAGGGAGCTGATGTAGGGCTTTAGATGAGATATTATGGGAGATAATAGAATGCAGGAACGTCTGGTTAAAGAATTCTGTCATCTGGTTTCCATAGATGCACCTTCTTTTGGAGAACGACAGATGGCAGATTATTTGAAAAAGAGGTTGACAGAACTGGGGTTTACGGTAACAGAGGATGAGGCGGGAAGCCGTTACGGAGGAAACTGCGGGAATCTGTATGCAAGCAGAAAGGGAGAACTTCCGGGAGAACCGCTGCTGTTCTCCATGCATATGGATACGGTTGAGCCATCGAAGGGTAAGAAAGCGGCAGTTATGGAGAATGGACATATTATCAGTGGCGGGGATACGGTCCTGGGCGCTGACGATATGGCGGGAACGGCGGCATATCTGGAAGCTTTAGAGCAGATCCGTGAGGAAGGGATTCCATGCAGATCACTGGAGCTGCTGCTCAGTATCGGCGAGGAGCAGCATCTGCGCGGCAGTGCAGCCTTTGATTTTTCTATGGTCCGTGCCAGAGAAGGGTATACACTGGATCTGAGTGCGGATGTGGGGACTGCGGCAGTCAGGGCACCCAGTCTCGCTGAATTCCGGGTACAGATACACGGAAAATCCGCCCATGCAGGCTTTGCCCCGGAGGAAGGTGTGCATGCCATAACAGTTGCGGCAAGAGCAGTGGCGTCTCTGGAACAGGGACATACAGGCAGCGGCCTGACGGTTAATGTGGGGAGTATACACGGTGGCGGAGCCACCAATATCGTGCCGGATTTCTGCGAGGTAAAGGGTGAGGTGAGAGGTTTCTGTCATCAGGAGGTCCTCACACAGCTAGAAAAAATACACAGAGTATTCGAAAAGGAAGGAAAAGCAGCAGGCGCAGTCATCTGTTATGAGACAGAAATCTGTTATCATGCCTATGAAACAGAGCGGGAGCATCCGGCAGTGAAGCGGTTCGAACGTGCCTGCCTGGCGGCAGGCGTAAATCCGGTACTGACGGAAACCTTCGGGGGAAGTGACCAGAACCATCTGGCTGCTCATGGAATCCGGGGGGCAGTTCTGGCCTCTGCCATGTATCGGTGCCATACCTGTGAGGAATATACAGATGCGGCGGAAATGTGTAAGGTGAGCCGAATCGTAAAAAATATCATGTGCGATCCGGAATAGAATGAGCCAGGGGATTTTGGGAGCGCGGAAAAATCCGAAGGCATCATAGAACGATGCCAGTAACCCGGAAATACTTAATTTTCTTAAAATAGGCTTAACTGCCTTGTATGTGGTGCTGTGCTGTGTTATAACTTAAGTGTACTGTGAAACCTAGTACACCAGGAACACGAAATGAGTAACTGTTCAGAGTCAAAAGGAAAGCCTCGCAGAGGCGATTTTGCGAATGGACCCTGAATAATTACTAAATCAGGCAGGAAATGGAGGAATTATGATAGTGATCGATTATCAAAACAGGAAGCCGATCTATGAACAGATCGTAGAGCGCTTCCAGACGCTGATCATTACAGGTGCCATGGAAGCAGACAGCCAGATGCCATCGGTCAGATCCCTTGCGGTGGATTTATCCATAAACCCGAATACGATCCAGAAGGCTTATTCTGTTCTGGAACAGGAGGGATATATTTATCCGGTCAGAGGAAGGGGAAATTTTGTTTCAGGTAACAGTGAACTGAAGGTGAAAAAGCAGGAAGCATTTTTTGCATCTCTGGAACGTCTTGTCAGGCAGGGAAAGGAACTGGATATCGGGAAAGAGATTTTTATGCAAAAAGCAGATCAATACTATGAGGAGGGGCAGGCATGATAGAAATTAACGGTGTAAATAAATCATTCGGTGATATCAAGGCCCTTGATAATATTATTGCCACGATACAGGAAGGCAGCATCTTCGGACTGGTAGGAACCAACGGAGCCGGAAAGAGTACACTGCTTCGGATCCTGTCAGGGGTACTGAAAGCAGATACGGGTGAAGCGCTGATTGATGGAGAAAACATATACGAGAATCCGGGCGCAAAGGAGAAGGTTTGTTTTTTATCAGATACAGCCTACTTTTTTCCGAACGCCACGATTCAGACTATGGAGGAGTATTATGCCATTGTATATCCGAACTTTAACAGGGAACGGTTTACAGAGCTGGTAGAAAAATTTGGACTGAGCAAGAACAGGAAGATCAACACCTTTTCAAAGGGAATGAAAAAGCAGGTATCTGTGCTGCTGGGAATCTGCACAGGGACGAAGTACCTGCTCTGCGATGAGACCTTTGACGGGCTGGATCCGGTGATGCGTCAGGCCGTAAAGAGTATTTTTGCCCTGGAGTTGATGAACAGACAGTTTACACCTGTGATCGCGTCCCACAGTCTGAGGGAACTGGAGGATATCTGTGACCATGTAGGGCTTTTGCACAAGGGAGGGATCCTCTTATCCAAGGATCTGGAGGATATGAAATTTCATATTCATAAGGTTCAGTGTGTGATTCCAGATCCGACGAAAGAAGAAGAACTCCTGGCAGAGCTTCATGTGCTTCAGCATGATAAGAGAGGTTCTCTTCTGACGATTGTGGCAAGGGGAACGAAGCAGGAAATTTTGATGAGTATTGAAGATAAACAGCCGATTTTCTCAGAGGTACTTCCATTGACTCTGGAGGAGATCTTTATCAGTGAAACGGAGGTAGTGGGTTATGACGTCAAAAATCTCGTTTTTTAAGTTGATGAAAGAGGATTTTAAACGCCGCAGCTGGCTGGTCGCACTGATTGCACTTATGGATTTTATCGTCCTTCCTGTATCACTGATGATCAAAGTGGAAGGAATGATGGCTTCCATCGAAGATGGGTATACAGACATCAGTTATGTGATACAGCAGTATAAGGGGTATATGGGGGCGGATAATCAGCTGGCGGTTCTGATTGTTATTATGACGGCTCTGCTGACAGGAATCAGCGGATATGCCTATCTTCACTCCCGGACAAAGCTGGATTTTTATCACAGCCTTCCGATCCGGAGAAAGAAATTTTTCTTTGTACAGTATCTGTCTGGAATCATCATGTTTGTTATTCCTTATATTGTGAGTATTCTGCTGTGTCTGCTGATTGGTGCAGTAAACGGACTGCTGACAGGAGATATTATGGTTATCACAGTGCAAATGACGCTGCTGCGTCTGCTGGAATATCTGGCTGCCTACGGAACTGCGATTCTGGCAGTCGTTCTGACAGGAAAGGTGCTGATCGCTATTTTAGGAGCAGCCACGATCATAGGATATTTCCCGGTAGTGATCGCCATCTGTCAGGCATTAAATACCATATTTTTTGATACCTATGTGACAAACGGAAGGTTTTCTACTTATTGTAATCTTTTCTCACCGGTTCTTGCAGGAGTGTTTGCGGAGTATAGGATCGCTTCCGGCAATTATACAGGGAAATGGCTGCTGATCGGCATGGGTATCCTGATTTTATGGGGACTGCTTCTGACAGTTCTGGCAATCTGGCTTTACGGAATACGAAAAACGGAGGCGGCAGAGCATTCCATGGCATTTCCGAAGACAGAGAGTGTGATTAAGATGCTCCTCGTGATTCCGTTGTCGCTGGTATCCGGGCTTTACTTACAGGGAATGTTATACAAAAACAGTACATTGTGGTTTTTTGTGGGAATTGTGTCTGCAGTTGTCATCTTCTCAGCCGTTATCGAATTTATCTATCATCTGAATATGAAGGAAATCTTTCATCATAAACTGCAGATGCTTCTGGCGGGTGTGCTCTCGCTCGCGATCGCACTGGTGTTCCGCTTTGATGTGACGGGATATGATACCTATCTTCCGGCAAAGGAAAAGGTAGCACAGATGGCACTGTACAGTGATGAGGAAAATGGCGGTTTCTTTTACCACGTGAATGAAAAAGGATTCATCTGCAACTCGGCGGTCGATGCACTGGATGAAACCCTGCTGGACGCATTTGACGATATCTATGAGCTGGCAGCGAAAGGTGCAAGGGAGAAAGTTTCTGATGACGAAGATACCCGTACCGTATATGTGGAGTATAAATTAAAAAGCGGGAGACGGGAGTACCGCAGATATGACATAAAGGAAGAAGATGTGGAGGAAGCCTACCAGTCTCTGTACGGGGATCCCGCATTTATCAGGAAAATCTACCCTGTCTTTTCGAGAGAAACGGATACGGCGGCTGATCTGAAAGTTTATGGCAGAACCGGAACCCATCCTTTAGAGCTGGGAAGAGAAAAGAGGGAAAGATTTTTCCAGATCTATAAGCAGGATCTCGAACAGATCAGCTATGAGGATCTGATTGGTCATACGGTTGGAAATCTGAGCTTTTCTACAGAGGTGAACGTGGAGAGAGAGCTTTATGGAACAGTAGTGACCAGCTTACCGGAAGAGGATTATCCGATCTGTGACAGCTTCAGCAACACACTTGCCTTCCTGAAGGAAGAGATGGGAATCGATCTGAGCAGAGAACTGACAGCGGAGGATGTGGAAAATATCCAGATTGCTGATTACAGGGATGAGAAGGAAACGGGATTATACCGGACAGTGACAGACCCTGAAGAGATTCAGGAGATTCTGGACTGCATGTATTATACGGTTCTGCGAAGATATCAGAGAGAGACAGAGCACATCGATCTTACAGTTATTCTGAAAGGCGGTGAATACCTTCCGGGCACATACTGTTTTGAAAAAGGAAAGGTTCCTGCATTTTTAGATTCGGCGAATGAATAAAGTGGAAGATCATGGCGGATACTATAACTGAGTCGGAGAAAACCGGTCAGAAGAATTTCAACCTGAACAGGGATGGGTTTTCTCCGGGCAAATCAGTGATTAGAAGGAGGGCTATGATCATGCCAATGTTAGTTTGTTCTGCACAGAGATGTGTATACAATGATGGAATGTACTGCAGCAAGGGGGATATCCTGGTAGGCGGCGAGACGGCTTCGACATCCGGGGAGACCAGCTGTACCAGCTTTAAAGAGCGCACCAGTGAAGGCGCAAAAAGCTCCATGGGCACACCGTCCCAGAAGATTGAGGTAGCATGCGAAGCTGTGGAGTGCATGTATAATAAAAACCGTGTGTGCGACGCCGGAAAGATCGACATTTCAGGAACATCTGCAAGCCGTTCTGAGCAGACAGAGTGCAGTACGTTCCGGAAGTAAAAAACCGGAGTAAAATCAGGAAATTTTCGATATTTTCAGGATGTGAGAAAAGAAAAATGCGGTTGACATTGGCTGATTCTCATGTTTAGCGGGTCCCAAAGTCATGATTTTCATGCAAGCATGAAAATCATGACCTTTTGACCCTGGAATCATTATTATATTCATACTGCTAAACAAATACTGCATCTTAAAGAGAAAATCAGGGAATTTGAAACGCAAGATTACAGAGGTAGAAAACCAGATAAAAGGAAAAGGACAGGCAGATTATGTCGGAAAAGATAAAATATCTTAAAAGCAAAGCCGTGCTGGAACTGTTGTGATAATTATGATGAAAGAAACAGTAAAAAGAGTTGTATTGTATGAATGAGTTTTTTGTATTGGGAATTGTATCTATGGTTGCTGTATGCTTGGAAGTTGCCTTGATTTTCGTGGAGGAGTTTGCCTATTGTGAGATAGTCAAAAGGCGTATACAAATTGTGAGTAGAGTGATGATGGTTGTTTGTACAATCTTCTTCTTAGTGCTTTTTGGGGTGTGCCTGTGGATATGTGTCGGTCTGTTTTTGAAAGGTGATATTGTGGCAGCATTAAAGATGGTCATAAGCAGCATTATTGTTGCGGTTGGTATTTATGTTTTATTTGTGCGACGATTCTTAAAATCGATAAAAAGGAAGCAATAAGCATAAGAGCCTGGTTTTTTGGATCAAAAAACAGGAGAAAAAGCATTGACAGCGTGAAACAATTGTGGTAGAGTAGTCAATGTTGGAAAATAAAGAAGAGTATCCACTCTCACCATAGCGCAATCGGGCGACTATTGGTTTATATAGTACATAGGTTTCTATGGAGATATTATGAGTGGATAGTCTGTCTATCCGCTTTTTTGATGGAAAGAGAGCCGCGGCAGGAAAGAACAAACAGAAAAGTGCCGTGGAAATTCAAGTGTTTGATGGAGGTGCACGACTATTAGCGAATTAATGATTAACGAGCAGATCAGAGACAGGGAAATCCGCCTGATTGGGGAAAATGGTGAGCAGTTAGGTATTATGTCCGCGAGAGAGGCGATGAAGATCGCACAGGAAGCGGAGCTGGATTTGGTAAAGATCGCTCCGACAGCAAAACCGCCGGTTTGTAAGATTATCGATTATGGAAAATATCGTTACGAAATGGCGAGAAAAGAAAAAGAAGCAAAGAAGAAACAGAAGATCATTGAAGTAAAGGAAGTACGTCTTACACCGAACATTGACAGCAATGACCTGAATACAAAGATCAGCGCAGCACGGAAGTTTATCCAGAAGGGAAACAAAGTTAAGGTAACCCTGAGATTTCGCGGCCGTGAGATGGCTCATATGAATGCAAGCCGTCACATTCTGGATGATTTTGCAAAGGAACTGGAAGATATTGCAGTTGTGGATAAGCCGGCAAAATTAGAAGGAAGAAGTATTATGATGTTTTTAACGGAGAAGCGTTCCTGAGCAGGAGCTTCATGTTAAAAGATTGTGACTCATTCAGAAGCAAAAGAGCACTGAGCAGTTACAAATAGATTAATATACAAATAAGGAGGAACATATACAATGCCAAAAATTAAAACAAGCAGAGCTGCTGCAAAGCGTTTCAAAAAAACAGGTACAGGTCAGTTAAAAAGAAGCAAAGCTTATAAGAGCCATATCTTAACAAAGAAATCTACCAAGAGAAAGAGAAACCTGAGAAAAGCAACTATGACAGATTCTACAAATGTTAAGAACATGAAGAAGATTTTACCGTATTTATAAGATCAGGCGAAGGAGGATTTAAGAAATGGCAAGAATTAAAGGCGGAATGAACGCTAAGAAGAAACATAACAGAACATTGAAACTGGCAAAAGGTTACAGAGGTGCCCGTTCCAAACAGTATAGAGTTGCAAAGCAGTCTGTCATGAGAGCACTCACAAGCTCTTACGCAGGAAGAAAGCAGAGAAAGCGTCAGTTCAGACAGCTCTGGATCGCACGTATCAATGCTGCTGCACGTATCAATGGTTTATCCTACAGCAAGTTCATGTACGGACTGAAGCTGGCAGGAATCGAGATGAACAGAAAAGTCCTGGCTGATATGGCTGTTAATGACGCAGAAGGATTTGCAACATTAGCAGAACTGGCTAAGAGCAAAATTGCATAAGAACTGAAAATGATAAAGGAGGCTGCTATATGGCGGCTTCTTTTTTTACCCTATGTAACATTCCCGGGTTTTTACGTGACTTTCGCTTCGCTACACTCACAGAAAACACCTCGAACTGGCTGACGTGCAAATAGTAACCCGGGAATTTCACACACGTTATTTCCATATCTGCCATCTTCCGTTATCAGGTAATCATGTGATATGATAATAAAAAGATAACTATTCAGAGTCCGTGCAGATTTATCAATATTTGCTTCGGGCATCTGACATGACAAAAGAGGAAGGAGAATGGATATGGTTCAAAAACACACAGCAGGAAAAAGAACACTGACATGTCTTCTGGCGGTATCGCTGATTCTTGGCTTGCTGCTTCCGTGGCTGGGAAGTATGGAGGTTCAGGCGGCTAAAGGACCGACACTTAGCAAGAAAAATTTTGCTTTTTGAAAAGAAACTGGATGTTCCTACCTATAAGTTGGAAGGAACAGTGTATGATCTGACAGATAAGACGGTCAAGGAGCATCCGGTACTGACGGATGCAAAGCTTTTTCTTTATGAAAAGGATGGACTGGAGGAGTCTGATGAGATAACGGCAGAAATGCTCCGTGCAAAACCGGCAGATTTCGAAGGGGAGAGTGATGAAAACGGCAATTATGTCATTGAGGGAATGGGAAAACGGGACTACATTCTTGTGGCTTCTGCACCTGGATATCAGTATTATCTGAAAAAAGATATCAGCTTTTCCGGAAAAGACATTCAGCTGGATGTTTATATTGAGCCTGTGCGTGAAAAGAACTGGATGGATGTATGTAAACCGTATTCTTATACCCAGACCTACGATGAATTTCTGGGAGATGGCAATGGAACCATGACCATCGGTGGCGTAAAGTACGATGCAGGCTTCTATCTGAATAATGGAAACCAGGGGACGGGAGGAAGCTCGGATGCGCTCTGGAATCTGAAGGGGCAGTTCAGCTCTCTGGATGTCCGGATCGGACATGTGGATGACAGCAGTAAACTCAATGCTACACTGTCTGTTTATCTGGATGGTGCGCAGGAGCCGAGCCAGACGATAGATCTTAATTGTCATGAGGCAGGAAGAGTATACACCATTAACCTTGACTATGCAGAGTCGGCAAAGTTTTCTTTGAAGAAAACCCAGTGGAACAACTTTGCAAACTCTTCCTTTGGTTTTGTGGAAGGCGTGTGGCACGGGAAAAACGGCACAGAGGGAACGGTCAATTTCAAAGACCCCTTTGCGGGTGTAGACTGGAATGGCAATTTTATGCAGATCTGTCGGCCGTATACCGGTATCTCCTGTACGACCTACGACGGAACTACGGAGGACAGGTTTGTCATGTCTGGAGAGAGCTATGATACGGGATTTGTGCTGAGGACCCAGTCGATCACAGAGGTGTGGGGAAAATCAGCAGCGATGTTCAATACAAACGGGATGTTCAGTGCTCTGAAGGTGCGGATCGGACATATTGACGCATCCTTCACGGAGAATGCGGAAATTTACGTTTATCTCGATGGAGAGAAGGAACCGAGTCAAACCTACACCATCAATGCATCAGATATTGCCCGCGTATATACGATTCCTCTGAACTATGCAAAGAGTGTGAAGATTGCTCTTCAGAATATCCATGACAACTGGACAACGGAAGCATTCGGATTTGCGGAAGGAGAATGGATAAAATAGCAGAACAGAATAAATGAGAAACAGGAGCGGCCGGATCGCCGCTCCTGTTTCTTGAATGAGAGCAAATAAAAAATGCGGAAGATGGGACTTGAACCCACACGGTATTGCTACCACAGGCACCTGAAGCCTGCGCGTCTGCCAATTCCGCCACTTCCGCATGTTCACAACGAACGTTAATATAATAAACTGTCAGCTATGATATGTCAACCACTTTTTTTCAAAATAAAGATCAAAATAAAGACTGTACCTTTTTACAAAAATACAGACCACACGACATAATATCGTATGATCTGTACTTATTGTCTGCTGATTCCCGTCTTTTATATCCTGTACGGAATCTTTATGCTTATATACTACTTAGAGCTCTTAGCACCTGCTACTGCTGAATAAGCTGACTGAGCTTTTACTCCGGCACCACTCACTGCAGCTGTTGCAACCTTATAGTAATATGTGCCACCCTTTGCCGCCTTCTTGTCAACATAGCTTGTTGTTGCCACACTGGCGATCTTGGTGTACTTACCATTCTTGCTTGTAGAACGGTATACCCAGTAACGCTGAGCACCTGCCACGGCATACCACTTTACTTTGACCTGTCCCGCTGCTGTGTTCTTTGCGCTGCCCATCTTTGGTGCTGCAAGCTTGTGCTGGTATTTAGCGAAGTACTTTGCATTACCCTCATATATATAATGGCTATTACCCCAAGCTCCTTCAAAAGATGACTGTGCCACTACATAGTATTCATAATCTGTCTTTACCGAATAATCCTTGTCCTCATACTTTGTAGCAGTTACATTACCCCTCCACTGGGTTTCTCCGCTCTGCTTGTTTGTTCTGTATACAGAATATCCTGATGCACCCGGCACAGCCTTCCAGGAAATGACAGCCGATGAATTGGTCTTTCTGGATACCTTGACTCCCGATGCAAACGGCATACAGTTTACATTGATCTCAATTGGGGTGTCGCTGACAACTGAGCCCTTGTATGGTCTCACCCTCACATATGTGTATTTCATTCCCTTGGTACTTGTTCCAGGGTTCTTAAATCTGTATGTGTTCTTTGTGCCAGAAGAGATCTTTGCGACATTCTCTTCCTTGCCTGTATATCTGTTATACGCTGTGATCACATATCCTGATGCCCAGTAGTTCTTATCCCATGCCAGATTCGTATATATCGCAAGTGTCTTCTTGTCCTTGCTGATGGCTGTACTTATATATGTAGCTCTGAGACTATATATATTATCATCGTAGCCCATAATGACTCTTCCGGTATCATTCTGGTTCTCACATACGACCTTGCCATTTGATACATTCTGTGCCTTGAGCATAAATCTGTAAAGATGACCATTCTTCAGTCCCTTGACCGTATATGAATTGCCCTTTGTGACTCCCAGCTTGCTGTACTGATTACCGCTGATATCGGTCTGCATATACCATATCTCATATACATTAGCGCCTCTGACCTTATCCCATGTCAGCTTCACCGAAGTAGATGAGGTGATCTGCGCGACAGGAACCGGAGTGCCCATAGTCACCTTCACACCGACGGCCGCTGTGGTATTTCCAGATACCAGCTTGCCAGTCCTTGTCTCATAGTACTTTGGGATCACTTTATAATAG
>UQCM01000066.1 GCA_900539525.1 uncultured Blautia sp. | reverse complement strand
AGCAAAAGGAAAGCCTCGTAGAGGCGATTTTGCGAATGGACTCTGAATAGTTACAAAATTCTCAGGCAGGATATTGAAAGCTGTTGGAAGACCTGCGGGTCTTGCAATAGCCGGGAGGTTTATGTAGAGAGGAGGTCTTCGATGAAGAGGATAAAGATAGATGCTTCAAGGTGTGATGGCTGCAAGAACTGTTCACTGGCATGTATGAACAGCCACCGCACGGATGGGGGGACAGATGTGGTGACGCTGGATCTGCTGGATGTCAATACAGTGGCCAGAAATGAGATCGTAAGTGACGGCAGGGGAGGCTATCTCCCTATGTTCTGCCGCCACTGCAGTGACCCGAAATGTGAGGGAAGCTGTATGAGCGGAGCTCTGTACCGGGATGAGGGCAGCGGACACATCATGTACGATGAGAAGAAATGCGGGGCCTGTTTCATGTGCGTCATGAACTGCCCCTATGGAATTCCGAAGGTGGATGAGAGCAGAACGAAGATCATCAAGTGCGATTTCTGTAACGACAGGCCCGAGGGGCCGGCCTGCGTGGCAGCCTGTCCAAAGAATGCGATTTATGTAGAGGAGGTGTAGCATGAGATATGTAATCATTGGCTGCGGTGCAGCAGCAGTGGCAGCAGCAGAGAGACTTCGTATGGTAAGACCGGAGGATGACATCATCATGCTCTCCAGAGATGAGTATTCCCATTCCAGATGTATGCTGCATAAGTATCTGGGCGGAGAAAGGGATGAAAAAGGAATCGCTTTCCGGGATGAGGATTTTTTTGAGAAAAACCGCATCACCCGGGCAGAGGGGCAGACGGTAAAGAGCGTGGATACTGCTGCCAGGCAGGTGATCCTGGAAAATGGAGGTGCGATGCCCTATGATAAGCTGCTGATCGCCACAGGAGCAGTCTACGGCGTACCTCCCATTCCCAACTTCCGCACGGCAAAAAATGTATTCGGCTTCCGTGACTTAAGCGATGCACAGAAAATAAAAGCCGAAATCGAAAGGAAGCAGGCGAAAGAGGTCTTTATCGTAGGCTCGGGACTGGTGGGACTGGATGTGGCCTATGCACTTCTGGAGCAGGGGATCCGCGCTACGATCGCAGAGATGGCAGACAGGATCCTGCCCCTGCAGACGGATGCCGTTTCCGCAAAGGCATATCAGGAGCTGTTTGAAAAAGCGGGTGCCACCTTTAAGCTCGGGATCGGTGCCGGCGATTCCATCGTAAACGATGAAAACGAGATCACTCATGTGATTCTTTCAAACGGTGAACAGATTCCCTGTGACTTCGTGGTGGTAGCCGCAGGCGTCCGGCCGAACATTGCCTTTCTGGAAGGCAGCGGCCTTTCCATGGATCGTGCATTGAATGTCAATGAGTATCTGCAGACTTCGGATGCGGACATATACGCGGCAGGAGATGTGACAGGACTCTCCGGCATCTGGCCCAACGCCATGGATCAGGGGCGCGTGGCTGCCATGAATATGGCAGGAATGCAGGTTCCCTACACCGACAGATTCTGTATCAAGAATACCATCAATTTCTTCGGGCTCACCATGCTCTCAGTGGGAGCCATCGAACCGAAGGAGGAGGGATGCCGGGTATTTGTAAAAGAAAGCCGCGATATATACAAGAAAGCCATCCTTAAAGATGGTGTGCTGAAAGGAATTCAGCTGCAGGGGGATATTTCCGGCAGTGGATTCTGGCAGCATCTGATCAAACATGAGATCGATCTGACCGAAATCCTGAAACAGAAGGATATTTTTCATGTAAGTTATGCGGATTTCTATGGTATGGATGAGACAGGGGAGTATCTGTTGCCATAGAGTTTGAATAACGGACTAAAAGAGTTTTTTAGGTGATTAAAATTATAGCAAGGTTTGGAGATTGATTTATGGTGATAGATGTTGCAGGCAGTACAGTGTTTATGATACAATAAGGCCTAAGGAAAGTACCCATGACAGGGTGGTAGCCTCCCGGGTTTATGATACCGGTTTACCGGAATACATAGGAAGGGAGGTGGCGCCGATGACAGCTTATGAGATCATTTCGATTTTCATTGGGATATTAGCTTTGCTGATGTCCTGTGGTAGCTTGATTGTAGCGTTGCTTGCCTTTCTCGATAAGAGAAACAAGCGAAAATAAAAATGCCTATCCTGTCTGATCCACAGGATAGGCGGTGTCCGTAAGGACATTTCTTTAGCCTAAACTCGGAGCATCCACCTTTGGAGTGGGTGCTTTCTGTTTATATTGATATTATCATGTTATGCTTGATATTTCAAGATGTTTGACTTAAATTCCTATTTTATGATGCTAGTATAGCGTCTCGAAAATAACTATACCAATCACTTGCCTGCTTCTCCGATAGCACAGGTGTAAAAGGCTCAGCGTAGCCTGATACGCCTGCGTTTTTACACCTGCACTCTCGAAAAAGCATCCCCCTCGAATCCTACCGAATTTTGCGAAAAAATTTACTTGCATATTATGGTTGCTATATTATAATGAATAAGGATTAAATAAGCAAAAATAAAGTAAGCGGTGAAGGAAATGAATTATACAGAAGCAGTGGAATACATCTTAAGTGTTCCGAAATTTACAAAGAAGAATAAAATGGAAAACACGGTCGAGCTGATGGAACGCCTGGGAAGACCGGAGAGAGGGATGAAGGTGATCCATGTAGCCGGAACAAACGGAAAGGGTTCCGTGTGCGCGTTTCTGTCCACGATGCTGGTGAAGGCAGGGAAGCAGACAGGACTGTTCACCTCCCCGCATCTGGTGAAGATCAACGAGCGTTTTCAGATCAACAACGAACCGGTAGGCGATGAGGATTTCCTGGCAGCCTACCGGAAGGTGCAGGCGGCTGTGGACGCCATGCAGAAGGACGGATTTGCCCATCCCACCTACTTCGAGCTGCTCTTTGCGCTGGCGATGGTGCTCTTTTCGGAAAAGCAGATGGAATATGTGGTGCTGGAAACAGGACTCGGCGGCAGACTGGATGCCACGAATATGGTGGAAAAACCCATTGCCACGGTGATCACCTCGATCAGTCTGGATCACACGGAGATTCTCGGAGATACCATAGAACAGATCGCTTTTGAGAAAGCGGGAATTATCAAACCGCATGTTCCGGTCATCTATGACGGACACTGTAAACAGGCGGAGCATGTCATTCTGGAAAGGGCGAAAGAGCTGGATGCTCCGGCATACGGACTGCATGAGGATATGTATGAAATTTTAGCGAACACCGAGAAAAGCATTGATTTTTCGCTGAATTGTGGGTATTATGAACATACTGGTGTCACGGTTCCGTATCTTGCCCATTATCAGGTGATCAACAGTGCACTGGCACTGCTGGCGATGGATGTGATCGATGAAAAGAGAGAGATCTCCATCGAAACCAGGGTTTCGGCGATCGGGGAGACTACATGGCAGGGACGGATGGAGACGGTGATGCCGGGCGTGGTCTTTGACGGCGCACACAATGCAGACGGGGTACGGGAATTTGTACGTACGGTTCAGCGTGTGCAGAAGGAACGCCGTGTGACGCTGCTGTTTTCGGCGGTCATGGAAAAGGATTATGAAAAAATGATCCAGACCATCTGTGAGCAGACCAGTCTGGCGCATGTGGTGGTGACAGAAATCGCAGGTGACAGAAATGTACCGGCACAGAAGCTGGCGGAAGTCTTCCGCAGCTATACGAAGGCGCCGGTGGCGGCTGTTCCTGTCATCGCTGATGCATTTGCGGAAGCATTGAAGGAAAGACAGGACGGGATCCTGTTTTGTGTAGGTTCCCTGTATCTGGTAGGGGAACTGAAGGGACTGCTGGAAAGCGGAGGAAAGTGATGCATCAGGAAAGACAGCTGAGGAGAGACAGGCAGTAACGCGATCAGGAGGGGAAATCATGATTAATTACGAAGAGGAATTGAAGAAGTTTCATCCGAGCCTGGATGTAAATGAGGCAGAGGATGCGATCTATAACAGGGATTTAACGGATGTTACTGATATTTTGAAGGAACTGATCAGGGACGAGAAGAAAAAGAGCAGAAGTTTTAAATAAGGGGTAGATATGAATTGTATTTTTTGCGGCACTCCTTTGTCAAACCTCGATTTCTGCAAGGGATGCGGGGCAGATATCACTCTGCAGAAGCGTATCGTCAGAATTTCCAACCTGCTGTATAATCAGGGACTGGAAAAGGCGATGGTAAGAGATCTGTCAGGAGCAATCGTGTGTCTGAAGAGGAGCCTGAAGTTTAATAAAGAAAATGTAGATGCCAGAAACCTTCTGGGTCTGGTCTATTATGAGACGGGTGAGGTGGTCTCCGCACTGAGTGAGTGGGTCATCAGCAAGAATATGAATATTCCAGGGAATGTGGCAGATGCCTACATAGAGAAGCTGCAGTCCAATAAGAATAAGCTGGATGTGATCAATCAGACGATCCGCAAGTATAATCAGGCACTGCTGTACTGCAGGCAGGATAATGAGGATATGGCGATCATCCAGCTGAAAAAGGTGCTGAACCAGAATCCGCAGCTGATCAAGGCCTATCATTTGCTTTCCCTGCTGTATCTGAAAAGGCAGGAGTATGAGAAGGCGAGAAAGCTTCTGAAGAAGGCGGCTTATATTGATTCTACGAATACGACGACGCTGCGCTATCTGCAGGAGGTGGAGGCGGCTACCGGAATCAGCACCAGCCTGGATCTGAAGCGCAAGAAGAAGTATGCGAAGGAAAAGGTAAATAAGCTGACGGGTACGACGACCTACATGAGCGGCAATGAGATGATTATTCAGCCGACGACCTTCAGGGACAGTTCGACGGTTGCCACTTTTATTAATATTTTTCTGGGACTGTTTCTGGGCGGTGCGATCGTATGGTTTCTGGTGGTGCCGGCAACGAAGCAGAGCATCCATGCTTCAGCGAACAAACAGGTGACGGAGGCGAATTCGAAGATGGCTTCGGAGGCGGCAAAGGTACAGGGACTGGAGGATGAGATCGAAGGATATAAGGCCAAGGTCGAAGAAGCAAACAGGACGATGGAGGAAGCGAATAAAAAGGCGGAATCCTATGAGGAGCTCCTGGCGGCGGCAGATCTGTATGTCTCGAATCCGAACAGTCAGTCGCAGGCGGCGGATGCGCTGGGAGAGATTGATGCGGACACTCTGACAGGTTCGGCGAGGGATCTCTATGATCATATGATGGAAGCCATCAGCGATTATGTATACAGTGATGCGGTCAATGCGGGAAATACCGCTTATACCAACAGGAATTATGAAGAGGCGGTCACACAGTATAAGAAAGCGCTGGAGGCGAAGCCGGGAGATGAATGGACGCTTTTGTATCTGGGTCATTCCTACCTTGCGGTGGGGGATACAAAGAATGCAGATGCCCTGTTTAACGAACTGATCCAGAAGTATCCTGCGCGTGCTGCAGAAGTACAGCCGTATATCACCGGTACGACAGCCGGAGGCACAGCACAGGGACAGGATGACCAGACGGCAGGTGATACCGGGGACGGTACAGGAACTGCCGGAAACGGTGCAGGAAATACCGGAACTGCAGGAAACGGTGATACCGGAAATACAGGCAACGGAACTACAGGAAACGGAGATACACAGGGAACAGGCGACGGAGGCGATACTACGGGAGCTTCCGGAGGGGACGGCGATGTGGATGTCACAGGCGGCGGACGGCTTGGACTGGTACCATAGGGAGGAACCTCGAAACAGGGGCGTATGCAATCACAGGCATATGTCCCTGTTTTTTGATATACAGGTGATTCTTCGAATATCCTGTATATCAAAATCTTCCGGGGGATACACCCGCATGTTTGGTAAATGTGTCAGCAGGGCTGACCACGGTCATAGAACCTTCCGGTAATGCGTGTCCGCATGTCCGGAAGGCATCAGAAGGGTTGAAATTGGAAAGGAGATCTGGATGGAGAAGTGTTTTAAGGTATCGGGAACGAATATGGTGATTGAGGTTCCGAAGGAGCTGGATCATCACAGCGCGGAGTATATCAGGGAGGAAGCTGACAGGATCCTCAGTGAGAGAAATATCAGAAGTATTGTTTTTGATTTTGCCAAAACAAGCTTTATGGACAGCTCCGGAATCGGAATGATCATGGGAAGATATAAAAGCATCCGGTTTCTCGGAGGAAAGGTGATCGCTGTCCGGGTGAATGAGCAGGTGAAAAGGATTCTGATCCTCTCGGGAGTGTACAAGGTGATCGATATTTATGAAGGAATGCCGGGACAGGTGAAGCCGCTTGAGAGGGGGAAAAGGGAATGAGTACGAATAATGAAATGATGCTGGAATTTGACAGCCGTTCGTGTAATGAAGGATTTGCACGGGTGGCAGTGGCCGCTTTTATGACACAGATGAATCCAACTCTGGAGGAGGTGGCGGATGTAAAAACGGCACTGTCGGAGGCTGTGACGAATTCGGTCGTTCATGGATATGAAGGAGAGATTAAGAAAATCGTTGTAAAATGCCGGATCGAGGAGAGGGATCTGATGGTGGAGGTCATTGATGAGGGATGCGGGATTGAGGATGTACAGCAGGCGATGGAGCCGCTC
Source organism: uncultured Blautia sp. (assembly GCA_900539525.1). GTDB lineage: Bacteria > Bacillota > Clostridia > Lachnospirales > Lachnospiraceae > Hominisplanchenecus_A. The sequence continues at coordinate 8,902 of UQCM01000066.1, read as the reverse complement.
TTTACGACCAAACCGGATTCAGAGCGGTCAGGCATGGGTTTTTCCTTTATGGAGGCATTTATGGATGAAGTCCGTGTGGAATCCTCACCGGGAGCGGGGACACACGTCTTTATGAAAAAGAGAGTGGGGAGATCAGCAAATAAATTCAGCCAGTGAAAGGACGGGTCAATGGAGCATACCCTTGTGTTAGTGAAAAAGGCGCACGAAGGGGATAAAGTGGCGAGAGAGACACTGGCAGAGGAAAATATGGGGCTGGTCTATACGATTGCCCGGCGGTTTCAGGGGCGGGGACACGAGATGGAGGATCTGATCCAGATCGGGTGTATCGGTCTGATCAAGGCGATCGATAAATTTGACACAACCTTTGAAGTGAAGTTTTCTACCTATGCAGTCCCGATGATCGCGGGAGAGATCCGGCGGTTTCTGCGGGATGACGGTATGATCAAGGTGAGCCGGAGCTTAAAAGAGACGGCGGCGAAAGCCTGTATGACGCGTGAGATTCTGGAAAAGAGAAACGGCAGGGAGCCAACGCTGGAGGAAATATCGGAAGAGATCGGGGCTGCAAGAGAGGATATCGTGCTGGCGATGGAGTCTGCGGCTGAGGTGGAGTCGCTTCATCAGACGATTTATCAGGGGGATGGAAATGCGATTTTCCTGATGGACAGGCTGGAGGAGAAAAGCAATCCCAATGAGGAGCTTCTGAACCATATGGTGCTGAATGAACTTCTGCAGGGGCTTCCGGAGGAAGAACGGACATTGCTGAGGATGCGGTATTTTGATGAAAAGACACAGACACAGGTGGCGAAAGAGATGGGAATGTCCCAGGTGCAGGTGTCGCGATATGAAAAGAAAATACTGAAAAAGCTGCGGGGAAGAATATAATGTCTTCTCCGCAATTTTCTTTTGCTCATGTATATTTTGAAAAAAATCAGAAATAATGATAACGTGTAACAGTTCAGAGCCATGCAGATTTCTAAATTTTTGCCGTGGGGAGCTTGAGAACAGTTACGGTAACGGAATATAACTTCTGAAAAATTAGTTCTTGATGCGGAGGTAGGATACCATGGATAAGAAAAGAGTCACAACCTGCCTGATGGTTTTTCTGCTGGTGGCATTGCTGGCAGGGATTTTTTGTTATATCGCCTATGTAAAGAACAGCGGGACGGCACCACGGGGTGAGCTGGTGCGTGCATTTTCGCAGAAAGTGAATGTGTGCGGCATATGACGAAGGAGACTTTATATTTAAAAATAGATCAGAATGTCCAGGTTCACGATACGCGTGTGACCCTGGGGGATATTGCACAGCTGACATGCAGCAGCAGGGAGCTGGAGAGCCGGCTTAGGACCTGGAAAATACCGGATGCAACAAATGGTAAGCCGGGGCGCCATGCCATGTCGGTCATGGAGATTATTGACGGGATCCAGAAGGAATATACCAGTCTGGACATCAATAATATCGGTGAGGCGGATTTCATCATCACATATGAAAAGAAAAAGAAGCCAGGTGTTTTGTGGAGCTGGACGAAGACAGCCCTCGTCTGCCTCCTGGCATTTTTCGGAGCAGCCTTTTCCATCATGACGTTTAATAATGATGTGGATATTCCAAAGCTTTTTGCACAACTGTTCTTTCAGTTTACCGGCAGGCAGTCGGATGGATTTACGATCCTGGAGTTTACCTATTCTCTGGGGGTTGGGATGGGAATCCTGCTGTTTTTTAATCATTTTGCAGGCAGGAAGCTGACGGCGGATCCGACGCCAATGGAGGTGGAGATGCGTCTGTACGAGGACGATGTGAATAAGACACTGATCGAGGCGAGCAGCAGGGATCCGAAGAATAAGAAAAACAGTAACAATGGATGAATGGATTCACGTCTCGGAGTGAAAGTGACAGATTGATAAGCAACAGAGTGGAAAGTAAACAGATTCATAGGCAGCAGAATGATAAGTGACAGATTGAAAAATAGCAGTTGAAAAATAACTGATTCATAAGCAACATAATAATAAGTGATAGATTGAAAAATAACAGGAAATGGATGAGCAGGGGATACACAGGAGGCAGAAGGTATGACATCACAGATTGTGCTTGGAATCATCGGGCTGAGCAGCGGGTTTATCGTGGCCGGAGGCGTGATTGCGCTGATCATAGGACTTGGCATCATCACAAGGTATGCGGGACTTACACATACGGCAAAAAGGGTATGGCTGTATGAGGATGCCGTGCTGCTGGGAGGTGTTGCAGGCACTGTGATGACGGTCTATCAGGTAAGCGTTCCGCTTGGCGGGATCGGACTGGCGGTCATGGGGCTGTTCAGCGGCATCTTCGTGGGAAGCTGGATCCTGGCTCTGGCAGAGATCGTCAATCTGTTCCCGGTATTTGCCAGACGTGTGGGTCTGACGAAGGGCATAAGCCTCGTCGTGGCTGCAATCGCACTGGGAAAGATCCTGGGAAGCATGTTCCATTTTTACATGAGGTGGTAACTGTTCAGAGCCATGCAGATATTATAAATCTATAGGGCGAGAGCCCGACATGAGCAAAAGGAAAGCCGGGCAGAGCCAATAGATTTAGTAAATGAGGAGGGAATTATGGCAGACGTATTAAAAGAGCTGAAGAATAAAAAATACAATGAATATGTAAAACAGGTCACTCCGACCCACAGCCTTCCTGCCGTGATGGCGAAGGCGTTTGTGACGGGCGGGATCATTTGCGTGATCGGGCAGTTTATCCTGAATTTCTGCACGAATATGGGCATGGATAAGGATGCAGCTGCAAGCTGGTGTTCTCTTGTGCTGGTACTGCTCAGTGTGATCCTGACAGGCTTTGGCATCTACCCGAGACTGGCGAAATTCGGAGGCGCCGGAACGCTGGTTCCGATTACCGGATTTGCCAACTCGGTAGCGGCCCCGGCGATCGAATTTAAGAAGGAAGGACAGGTCTTTGGCATCGGCTGTAAGATCTTTACCATCGCCGGTCCTGTCATCCTGTATGGCATCCTGACCAGCTGGCTGCTGGGGGTGATTTACTGGATGGGAAAGGTTCTGGGGATTCTTTGATTCGATTGACTTTTTAAAAATCAGATGTTATGATAAGAACAACTTGCAATGTAACGATTTCGCACGGCAGCTGTGTGGGCAGTGCACAGCCCTGCTGTACGGAAGAGTTACCTTATCGCAGACATGGCGTAAATCCGGGAAAGGGTTTACGCTTTTTGTACGGTAACCATTTCTGCAGAAGGAGGAAGAAACAAAGATGTTAAAGGAACTTTCAAAATCTGTCCGGGAATTTAAGACAGCTTCACTCAAGGCTCCGCTTTTTGTATCTCTGGAGGTTGTGCTGGAATGTCTGATTCCCTTTATCATCGCACAGCTTGTGAACCAGATCAAGGCGGGATGTGACTTTGCCGTGATCGTACGCTTCGGGCTTGTGCTGGTGGTGATGGCAGGACTGTCACTGCTCTGCGGGGCGGCGGCGGGCTCCTATGCCGCAACTGCATCCTGTGGATTTGCACGGAATCTGAGGAAGGATATGTACTACAGGATTCAGGATTATTCTTTTGAAAATATTGATAAATTCTCCACATCTTCGCTGGTGACAAGGCTTACCACGGATATTACCAATGTGCAGAATGCATATATGATGATCGTAAGGATCGCAATTCGCTGTCCGCTGATGCTGGTGTTTGCACTGGTGATGGCATTTGTCATGGGCGGGAGGATGGCAGTGATCTTTGCCCTGGTGGTTCCGATCCTGGGAGTAGGCCTCTTTGCGATCGCACGGTCCGTGATGCCATTGTTTCGGAAGGTATTTAAAAAGTATGACAATCTGAACAGCTCGATCCAGGAGAATATCAAGGGGATGCGTGTTGTCAAGTCCTATGTGCGGGAGGATTATGAAAAGGAAAAATTCGGGGCTGCAGCCAGCGAGGTATGCGCGGATTTTACGAAAGCTGAGCGGATTCTTGCCTTTAATAATCCGCTGATGCAGTTCTGTCTCTATGCGGTCATGGTATTTGTATTGTTTTTCGGCTCCTATACGATCATCACAACGAGGGGGCTGGCACTGGATGTGGGACAGTTCTCTGCACTTCTGACCTACAGCTTTCAGATCCTCAGCAGTCTGATGATGCTGTCCATGGTATTTGTGATGATTACGATGGCCAATGAGTCGGCACAGCGTATTGTGGAAGTGCTTCGGGAAGAAAGCAGTCTGACGAATCCTCCGGATCCGGTCTTTGAGGTGAAGGATGGCTCTGTGGATTTCGAGGGTGTGAGCTTTAAGTATTCTGAGAAGGCCAGAAAGATGGCACTTTCCAATATCAATCTGCACATCCGTTCCGGCGAGACCATCGGAATCATCGGAGGAACGGGATCGTCGAAATCCTCGCTGATCCAGCTGATCTCCAGGCTTTATGACGCTACGGAGGGAACGGTAAAGGTAGGCGGGCTTTCTGTGCGCCGGTATGATCTGGAGACGCTGCGAAATCAGGTGGCGGTGGTGCTGCAGAAAAACGTGCTTTTTTCAGGAACGATTAAGGAGAATCTCCGGTGGGGAAAGCAGGATGCGACGGATGAGGAGCTTGTGGAGGCATGTAAGCTGGCACAGGCCGATGAGTTTATACGTCAGTTTCCGGAGGGATATGATACTTACATTGAGCAGGGCGGAGCGAATGTCTCAGGAGGACAGAAGCAGCGTCTCTGTATTGCCAGGGCACTTTTGAAAAAGCCGAAAATACTGATTCTTGACGATTCCACCAGCGCGGTGGATACAAAGACAGACGCTATGATCCGTCAGGCGTTCCGGATGTTTATTCCGGAGACAACGAAGATCATCATTGCACAGCGCATCGCATCGGTGCAGGATGCCGACAGGATCATTGTCATGGACGGCGGTACGCTCCAGGCGGTCGGTACCCACGAAGAGCTGCTGAAAAAGAGTGCTGTCTACCGGGAAGTTTATCTGTCACAGAACAAGGGAGGGGATACGGATGAAGAATAAGAAGCCAAATGCTCCCGGAGCGGCAAAGGGAACTCTGGGACGCATCATTAAGACATTGTTTGAATTCTATCCGGTGATGATGCCGCTGGTGGTTTTCTGCGTGCTTTTAAATGCAGCGGTCAGTTCGATCCCTGCCATCTTTATGCAGAATATTATCAGTCTGGTGGAGCAGAGCTGGAAGAGCGGTGACTGGGCAGGCGTTTCCGGGCAGATCGCAGGGTTTGTGGGGATTCTGGTCATCCTCTATGTGATTTCTATGGCAGCGGGTATCGTTTATACCCAGATGATGGCCGTAATCACTCAGGGTACATTGAAGAAGCTCAGAGAGAAGATGTTCAACGGAATGCAGAATCTTCCGGTCAGGTATTTCGATACGCATAACCACGGGGATATCATGAGTTATTATACAAATGATATTGATACACTGCGTCAGATGATTTCTCAGAGTTTTCCCCAGCTCATGATATCGCTTGTGGCGGTCATAACGATTTTCGGGATCATGATGTATTATAGTGTGTGGCTGACGCTGGTGGTGATCATTGGCGTGGTCTTTATGGTGCTGGTGACGAAGAAGGTGGGGGGCAGCTCCGCAAAGTATTTCATCCGGCAGCAGGCCGCACTGGGTAAGACCGAGGGCTTTATTGAGGAAATGATGAACGGTCAGAAGGTCGTAAAAGTATTCTGCCATGAGAAAGAGAGCAAGGCGGATTTTGACAGGATCAATGATGAACTGTTCCACGATGCCGAGCAGGCACACCGCTATGCCAATATGCTGATGCCGATTCTGGGAAATATCGGAAATGTGCTTTATGTCGTAGTGGCACTGGTGGGCGGTCTTCTTCTGCTGGGCGGCGTTCCGAATGTGAGTGTGTCGGGGATGGCACTTGGAATCAGTATTGTGGTTCCCTTCCTGAATATGACAAAGCAGTTTGCCGGAAATATCGGACAGGTTTCCAATCAGCTGAATGCGGTGATCATGGGACTTGCCGGAGCAGGGAGGATCTTTGCCCTGATCGATGAAGAGCCGGAGGAGGATGAAGGATATGTCACACTGGTAAATGCCAGAGAGGTGGACGGCCGGATCGTTGAATGCAAGGAACGTACCGGAATGTGGGCATGGAAGCATCCCCACAGCGCCCAGGGGACGGTGACGTATACGAAGCTGACAGGAGCGGTGGAGCTGCATGATGTGGATTTCGGGTATGAACCGGATAAGACGGTGCTGCATAATATCACGCTGTATGCCGAACCGGGACAGAAGGTGGCTTTCGTAGGCTCTACAGGAGCAGGAAAGACGACGATCACGAATCTGATCAACCGTTTTTATGATATCGCGGACGGTAAGATCCGCTATGACGGCATCAATATCAATAAGATCCGGAAATCGGACCTGCGTCGTTCGCTTGGAGTGGTGCTTCAGGAGACGAACCTGTTTACGGGTACGGTAATGGATAATATCCGTTATGGAAAGCTGGATGCGACGGATGAGGAGTGTATGGATGCGGCAAAGCTTGCGGGAGCCCATGATTTTATCACCAGGCTTCCGGAAGGTTATGACACACCGCTTTCGGGAAACGGTGCAAATCTCTCACAGGGACAGCGCCAGCTGATCGCGATCGCACGCGCTGCGGTGGCAGATCCACCGGTTATGATCCTGGATGAGGCGACATCGTCGATTGATACCAGGACAGAGGCGATCGTCCAGAGGGGAATGGATGCGCTGATGAAGGGAAGAACGGTGTTTGTGATCGCACACAGGCTTTCTACGGTAAGGAATTCGGATGTGATTATGGTGCTCGATCATGGAAGGATCATTGAGAGGGGAAGCCATGAGAAGCTGATCGGGGAGAAAGGGAAGTATTATCAGCTGTATACGGGGGCGTTTGAGCTGGAATAAGTGATTACGCGAAGGATTACATTCATGGATTACGCAGGACGCGGTTGAGGCACATCCTGTTACACACAAACCGGGGCAACATTCCGTCGAACTAGTTGCTAACTCCGACTAAGACGCTCAGGAGAGCCTTCGCGCCTAAGTCTACGTAAGCACCGGATTTCGACTCCATTAAAAGCGCCCCTGAAATGGTTTGCTTAGTAACAGGATGTGCCTCAACCGCTGTGTTTTGGCATGCTTTATGGACGAAAGGCTCATTTGTCTCCTGGCTCATGATATAGAGGAAGGATGAAAGGATATGCATGAGAATATACTTACGGAAGGAAATGTCGCAAAGACGCTGCTTCGTTTTGCTGTCCCGTTTTTGATTGCGAATATTCTGCAGTCTTTGTATGGGGCGGTGGATCTGTTTGTGGTCGGGAGATATGGCACGGCGGAGAGTGTGGCGGCGGTTTCGACCGGGACGCAGGTGACGCAGATTGTTACCAGCCTGGTGTCCGGTCTGACGCTGGGCAGCACGATCGTGATCGGGAATTATATGGGGCAGAAGAGATTTGACAGGGTGAAGCAGACGATCGGTACGACTCTGACTGTTTTTGGTGTGGTTGCACTGCTCCTGACGGCAGCAATGCTGGTACTGGAAGCTCCTCTGCTTACGGTTCTTTCTACACCGGAAGAGTCTTTTGCGCTGACGATGCAGTATGTTGCCATCTGTGCCTGCGGGAATCTGTTTATCTGCGGCTACAATGCAATCAGTGCCATTCTCCGCGGCTGCGGGGACTCGAAAAGGCCGATGGTTTTTGTGGGAATTGCGTGTGTCATCAATATTGTGCTGGATTTTGTATTTGTAAAGGATCTGCACATGGATGTTAGTGGTACGGCATGGGCGACTGTGATCTCGCAGGGTGTCAGTATGGTGATTGCGATCGTTTATCTGAAAAGGAAGCAGTTTATTTTTGATTTCCGGCTGTCCGGATTCCGGCCGGTGGGGAGTATTGTGAAGGAGCTGGCACGGGTGGGAATCCCGATTTCGTTTCAGGAGGCCGCAGTCAGGGTTTCTTTTCTCTATCTGATGACAGTCATGAACCGCTGCGGGGTGTATGCGGCAGCAGTGGTGGGAATCGGGAGCAAGTATGATGTGTTTGCCATGCTTTCCGCGACTTCCATGGCGAATGCGCTGGCGGCGATCACGGCACAGAATATGGGTGCGGGAAAGCCGGAGCGTGCCAGAAAGTCTCTGTGGTACGGCATGGGATTTGCACTTTTTGTGTCCTGCCTGTTCTGGCTGTGGGCGCAGTGGAATCCGGAGTCGATGATCAGTGCTTTTTCCCGTGATGAGCACGTGATCCGTGCCGGTGTTCCGTTTTTCCGGTCCTGCAGCTATGATTACATCCTGGTGACGCTCGTGTTCTGCCTGAACGGATATCTGAACGGGCGTCAGAAGACACTGTGGACAATGGTGAGCTGTACTTCGGGGGCGCTGCTTCTTCGCATTCCGATGGTTTATTTCTTCGGGAAGTATTTTTCGGATAATCTTGGCATGCTGGGGAAAATCGCACCCACGGTATCCGGGATCATGGCTTGTTATACGCTGGTCTATGTGTTGTGGGAAGGATGGAAATGGAATAAGGATGTTCCATTTCGATAAGAATTCTTACATAAAGGATAAAACAATGCCGAACCCCGTTAAAAGGGCTCGGCATTTTGTCGATTCAATATGTCATGGTAAGTATCAACCTCACCGTAATGCGATTCTACCAAATCCAGAGTGGAAAGTCTATTAAAAAGTGCAAAGCCCTGACAACTTCACAGGCTTTACACTCTGAATAATGGTAGGTCATTTAGTGTCTATGCTGAAATTCTTTGTTTAATCCTTCTTAGTTCATTCTCTAAGGTATTAACTCTAATCAGAAGCATTTCTTTCTCAGTATCAGTCTTTAAAGCTTCATCAAGCTTTCTTGTTGACACTCCCCACAGCTAAAGCAGGGGGATTCTTGTTTCAACCACTACTGCAT
>UQCM01000065.1 GCA_900539525.1 uncultured Blautia sp. | reverse complement strand
GCAAGCTCCCCAAGGCAAATATTTATAAATCTGCATGACTCTGAACAGTTACCATATTTCCGGTGGCCACCACATATATGGCAGCCACCGGTACTGCTTTCTTTCATAATGTTTTAAAGTTTTACGAATTTCTGTATGATATTTCGTTTCGTTCCATTGTATCTCTTTGTTAAAAAACAGTCAATACCTTTTTTATTTCTCAGACAGATCATCCTGATCAAAGGCCTCTTCAATGGACTGACCTGCCGGAACCATCGGAAATACCTTGTCATCACAATCAATCACACAGTCAATGACTACCGGTCTTCCAAGGCTAAGCGCCTTCTCGATTGCAGGTGCCATTTCCTCTTTCTTTGTCACACGCATTCCAACAGCACCCATGGCCTCTGCCAGTTTCACATAGTCTACTGCATCATTCAGAATCGTATTGGAGTAACGTTTTCCATAGAAAAGTGTCTGCCACTGGCGTACCATTCCCAGTACATGGTTATTAATAACCACCTGAATGACCGGAATATTATAGCGTGCTGCCGTAGCGATCTCGTTCATGTTCATGCGGAAGCATCCGTCTCCTGCGATATTGATAACGGTCTTGTCCGGACATCCCATTTTTGCTCCAAGACTGGCTCCCAGACCATATCCCATGGTACCGAGACCTCCTGAGGTAATAAACGTATGCGGCTTACTATATTTATAGAACTGAGCCGCCCACATCTGATGCTGTCCCACTTCTGTTGTGATAATCGCGTCACCTTTGGTTGCTCTGTAGATTTCTTCAATGACATAAGGACCTGTCAGTACATCCTTATTGTATTTTAACGGGTATTTTTTCACCATCTCGTGAACATGCTCCAGCCACTCATCATGGTTGTGATCCTCGATCCTCGTGTTCAACCTCTTAAGGACCTCCTTCACATCTCCGATCACACTGCAGTCCACCACGATATTCTTGTTGATCTCTGCGGGATCCACATCGATCTGGATGATCTTCGCATTTTTTGCAAAGGTCTTCGCATTTCCAACTACACGGTCACTGAATCTTGCACCAATGGTAATCAGCAGATCGCAGTGCGTGACTCCCAGATTGGAAGCTTTCGTCCCGTGCATTCCCAGCATACCGGTGTACAGACGGTTTGTTCCGTCAAAAGCGCCTTTTCCCATCAGACTGTCCGCCACAGGAGCATGTACTTTCTCTGCAAACTCGATCAGTTCCTCTGAAGCGTCTGAGATCACAGCGCCTCCACCCACGAAAATAAACGGTTTCTTTGACTTGTTGATCAGGCGGATCGCCTCATCCAGATCCTTGTCTTTAATATACTCCGTACTTCTCTCAATCTCATAAGGCTTTTGTGGTATGTATTCTGCTGTATTCGCCGTAACATCCTTTGTAATATCCACCAGGACGGGACCCGGCCTGCCGGACTTTGCGATATGGAATGCCATACGGATGGTCTCTGCCAGCTTTTCAACATCTTTTACAATATAATTATGCTTCGTGATCGGCATCGTCACACCGGCAATGTCGATCTCCTGGAAACTGTCCCGGCCCAGAAGTGCCACGGGCACATTGGCTGTGATCGCAACCATTGGAACAGAGTCCATATAGGCAGTAGCGATACCTGTGACCAGATTCGTCGCACCAGGTCCTGAGGTAGCCATGCAGACACCTACTTTTCCTGTGGCACGGGCATATCCGTCAGCTGCATGAGCAGCTCCCTGCTCATGGGATGTCAGGATGTGATGGATCTCATCCTGGTGTTTATAAAGCGCATCATATACATTCAGGATGGTGCCTCCCGGATAACCGAAAACAGTATCTACACCCTGTTCCTTTAAACATTCAATTACAATTTCTGCTCCTGTTAATTTCATTCGTTTCCCTCCAGATTATTTTTTCGGTATTTCCAGAATCGCACCCCTGTTTCCGGATGTCACCATAGAAGCATAGCGTGCCAGATATCCTGTTGTCACCTTCGGTTCTCTCGGCTGCCATTTTTCCCTTCTTGCCGCCATCTCTTCCTCAGATACTGCGATTTCCAGTTTATTTTCAGGAATATTTATCTTAATGATATCTCCTTCTTCAACCAGGGCGATCGGACCGCCAACTGCAGCTTCCGGTGAGACATGCCCGATGGATGCACCTCTGGAAGCACCGCTGAATCGCCCGTCTGTGATCAGCGCCACACTGGAGCCCAGCCCCATTCCTGCGATCTCAGATGTCGGATTTAACATCTCACGCATACCAGGTCCACCCTTTGGACCTTCGTAACGGATCACTACCACATCGCCTGCTACGATTTTTCCGGAAAGGATCGCCTCGCACGCATCCTCCTCACAGTCAAACACTCTGGCCGGTCCTTCATGCACCATCATCTCCGGAACTACTGCCGAGCGTTTTACGACACTGCCGTCCGGTGCCAGATTTCCGGTCAGTACTGCCAGACCTCCGGTCTCACTGTATGGATGCTCAATCGGACGGATGACCTCCGGATTCTTATTGATACAATCCTTAATATTCTCGCCTACTGTCTTTCCGGTAACTGTCATGCACTCTGTATGCAGCAGTCCCTTTTTATTCAGTTCATTCATTACCGCATAAACACCGCCGGCCTCATTCAGGTCTTCCATGTAAGTAGGACCAGCCGGAGCCAGATGACAGAGATTCGGTGTTTTTGCACTGATCTCATTTGCAAAAGTAATATCAAAATCCATACCGATCTCATGAGCGATCGCCGGAAGATGCAGCATACTATTTGTGGAGCATCCCAGTGCCATATCTACTGTCAATGCATTCAGGATCGCTTCCTCCGTCATGATATCTCTCGGGCGGATATTCCTCTCATACATCTCCATAACCTTCATGCCCGCATGCTTTGCCAGGCGGATACGTTCGGAGTATACAGCCGGAATGGTTCCATTGCCCTGCAGTCCCATACCGAGAACCTCTGTCAGACAGTTCATGCTGTTTGCTGTATACATACCGGAACAGGAACCACAGGTCGGGCAGGTCTTACATTCGAACTCATCCAGATCCTCTCCGCTGATCTTACCGGCACTGTAGGATCCCACTGCCTCAAACATACTGGAAAGACTGGTCTTTCTGCCATGTACATGGCCTGCCATCATCGGACCTCCGCTGACGAATACCGTCGGCACATTAATGCGCGCTGCTGCCATCAGAAGTCCCGGCACATTCTTATCACAGTTCGGCACCATGACCAGCGCATCGAACTGATGTGCCATCGCCATCGCCTCGGTGGAATCTGCAATCAGATCTCTCGTCACCAGAGAATACTTCATACCGATGTGTCCCATTGCGATGCCGTCACAGACTGCGATGGCCGGAAATACCACCGGAGTACCGCCTGCCATGGCCACTCCCTGTTTTACTGCATTGACGATTTTATCCAGATTCATATGCCCCGGAACAATTTCATTGTAGGAACTGACGATACCTACTAACGGACGTTCCATCTCTTCCTTTGTCATTCCCAGTGCATTGAACAGGGAACGGTGCGGAGCCTGCTGGAGCCCTTTTTTTACGTTATCGCTTCTCATTTCTATTTCCCTCCGTTTTTCATTTGCAGCCGACGATTGGTCTCACAGCTGCATTTCAATCTATATATGAACAGATCCTTCTGTCCTGCAATCCTTCAAGTTGACTGATCCCGGGATCGCAACGCGATCTCCCGACTCAGACTCGCTCTGCAATCAGATCACCCATCTGAACAGTTCCAACCCTGGTGCAGCCCTCGGAATAAATATCGCCTGTACGGTAGCCTTCTTTAAGAACCTGCTTTACAGCTGCCTCGATTGCAGCTGCCGCCTCATCAAGATCCAGTGAAAACCGCAGCATCATGGCTGCTGACAGGATGGTGGCAATGGGGTTTGCCAGATCCTTTCCTGCGATATCCGGTGCAGAACCGTGGCTCGGTTCATACAGTCCAAACTTTGTCTCATTCAGGCTGGCAGATGAAAGCATTCCGATCGATCCTGTCACCATGCTTGCCTCATCCGAAAGGATGTCACCAAACATATTCTCTGTCAGAATGACGTCAAACTGCTTCGGATCTCTTACGAGCTGCATGGCACAGTTATCCACCAGCATATGGGCCAGCTCCACATCCGGATAATCCTTTGCCACTTCCTCTACAACAGCTCTCCAGAGTCTTGAGGAATCCAGTACATTTGCCTTATCCACACTTGTCACTTTCTTTCTTCTCTTTCTGGCAATGTCAAATCCCCTCTTTGCGATCCTGCGGATCTCATTTTCATCATAGGTCAGTGTATCTGTCGCCTTGCGGATTCCGTTTTCTGTGACCGTACTGCGTTCTCCAAAGTAAAGACCTCCGGTCAGCTCACGCATGATCATCATATCAAAACCTTCTCCGATGATATCATCACGCAGCGGGCAGGCAGCTTTTAACTCCTCATAGAGATATGCCGGTCTCAGATTTGCAAAAAGATTCAGCTCCTTTCGAATCTTCAGAAGTCCCGCCTCCGGTCTCTTTGACGGCTCCAGCTGATACCACGGCGAGGTCGCCGCATCTCCACCTATAGAGCCCATAAGTACCGCATCACTTGCCTTTGCAGTAGCTACTGCCTCATCTGTCAGCGGTATGCCATGTACATCGATGGAAGCTCCACCCATGAGTACCTCTGTGTATTCTAACTGAAATCCATATTTGTTTCCTGCTGCATCCAGTACCTTTACGGCTTCCCTGACGATTTCCGGACCGATTCCGTCTCCGGGAATCAATGCAATCTTATAACTCATCTTACTTTTCCTCCGTTCCCGTGCTCCTGTGCACCTTTCTTTTTCTATTTTCGGGTAATCATTCCGTATCTTTACAGTTACCTCTTTGCCGCTTTAGTATAATATAATAATGCATTTTTTTATAGATTTCAACTGTAAAGGTTTGAAAGATAAAAAAATACCGATCCGGGATCGGTATTTTTCCTCATTTTATTCCATATTTGCTTTTTCTACCTCTGCAATCGCATTTTTTCTCATAGGAATACGGCAGTTCTTGTTGCTTCCAAACTCGACAATGACATCTTCATCCGTGATGTCAATAATCACTCCATAAAAACCGCTGGTCGTTACTACGCAGTCGCCAATCTCCATGGCAGAAAGCATCGCGTTGAGTCTTTTCTGCTCCTTTTTCTGCGGTCTGACTGCCAGAAAGTACATCATACCACCGATGATGACCACATACATAACGATCATTGCAAGTGCGGATCCGGTACCGCCTGCCTGTGCTAATAAATTCATTTCATTTCCTCCTGTGCTTACACTTCTCTATAAAACCTGGCCATTCTTCTTTTCCTGATGCCTGTGCATTCCCCGCACAGTTCTGCCGAATCATTGCCATCGTTTACTATAGTACACAATTTTTCTTCTTTCTTCAAGAGTTTTCTTTGTTTTTTATGATATAGGAAATACCTTCGAATTTCCTATATCACTTTGTTCTTATTCTCCCAGAAAACCTGCAAGTTTTTTCTTTTTAAAGCTCTGGTATTCCCCAGCGTCAATGGCATCCCTGATTTCCTCCATCAGATGATTGTAAAAGTACAGATTGTGGAGTACACACAGACGCATACCAAGCATTTCCTTCGCCTTCAGCAAATGGCGGATATAAGCCCTGCTGTAGTGGCGGCAGGCCGGACACTGGCATCCTTCTTCAATGGGTCTGTCATCCAGCTCATATTTCGCATTAAACAGATTCAGCTTTCCATGATTCGTATAGACATGTCCATGTCGTCCGTTCCGGCTCGGGTAGACACAGTCAAAAAAATCCACACCCCGGTCCACAGCCTCCAGGATATTCGCCGGAGTCCCCACACCCATCAGGTAGGTAGGTTTATCCACCGGAAGATGAGGTACTGTCACATCCAGAATATGATACATTTCTTCATGTGACTCTCCCACCGCCAGTCCGCCGATGGCATATCCGTCCAGATTCATCGCCGCAATCTCTTTCGCATGCGCGATACGAATATCATCATAGATGGCTCCCTGGTTGATAGCAAATAAAAGCTGATGGGGATTGATCGTATCCGGAAGACTGTTCAGCCGCTCCATCTCTGACTTACAGCGTGCCAGCCACCTGGTGGTCCTCTCTACCGATGCCTGCACATAGGAACGATCTGCCTTGCTGGGCGGACATTCGTCAAAAGCCATGGCAATGGTTGAAGCCAGATTGGACTGGATCTGCATACTCTCCTCCGGTCCCATGAAAATCTTTCTTCCGTCCACATGAGAATTAAAATAAACGCCCTCTTCCTTAATCTTCCGCAGTCCCGCCAGGGAAAATACCTGAAATCCGCCGGAATCCGTAAGGATCGGCTTGTCCCAGTTCATAAACTTATGCAGGCCGCCCAGCTTCTTCACCACCTGGTCGCCGGGACGCACATGCAGATGATAGGTGTTGGAAAGCTCCACCTGCGTCCCGATCTCCTGCAGATCTGTTGTGGCCACAGCTCCTTTAATAGCAGCCGCCGTTCCCACATTCATGAAGACAGGCGTCTGGATCACACCGTGTACCGTATGCAGCTCTCCCCTCTTCGCATTTCCGTCTTTCTTCAGTAATTTATACATATGCCACCTTTTCAAACCTTTCCGGGCGGTCAACCGCCAACGTCATACGATGTGCATTATATCAGACTTCCCGTTCGAATACCAGAAAAAATTGTAACGGGGATTTGATATTTTCATTATTTTGTCGTATAATGTACGGGCTACTTATAGAAAGAATCAAATGTCTGCATGACAGATGACTCTATTTTAGTAAGGAGGACACGGAATTTTTCTGTAAATGCCTATGAAAAATACAAATTTACATACTCTTGGAATCGATATCGGTTCCACAACCGTAAAAATTGCGATCCTGGATGACAAACATACCCTCTTATTTTCCGATTACGAGCGTCACTATGCGAATATCCAGGAAACACTGGCTTCTCTCCTGAAAAAAGCCTATGACAAACTGGGAGAGCTTACCCTCTCCCCCATGATTACCGGTTCCGGCGGTCTCACCCTGGCAAAGCATCTGGGAGTTCCTTTTGTGCAGGAGGTGATCGCTGTTTCTACCGCCCTGCAGGATTATGCACCCCAGACCGACGTGGCCATAGAACTGGGCGGTGAGGACGCAAAGATCATTTATTTCGAGGGCGGCTCTGTGGAGCAGCGTATGAACGGAATCTGTGCCGGAGGCACCGGATCTTTCATCGACCAGATGGCATCCCTGCTGCAGACAGATGCCACGGGATTGAATGAATACGCAAAGAGCTACAAATCCCTCTATGACATCGCAGCCCGCTGCGGTGTCTTTGCCAAATCCGATATCCAGCCCCTGATCAATGAAGGGGCCACAAAGGAAGACCTTGCTGCCTCTATTTTCCAGGCGGTGGTAAACCAGACCATCAGCGGTCTTGCCTGCGGAAAGCCGATCCGGGGACATGTCGCATTTCTTGGCGGTCCGCTGCATTTCCTTTCCGAACTGAAAGCAGCCTTTATCCGCACTCTGAAGCTGGACGATGAGCATGCGATCACACCGGAAAACTCCCATTTGTTCGCTGCCATCGGCTCTGCACTGAACTATAAGGAAGAAGTCACGGTTTCCCTTACAGACATGATCGGTAAGCTCTCTTCTTCAATCAAAATGGAATTCGAAGTAGCCCGTATGGATCCGCTCTTCGCCTCGAAGGAGGATTACGAGGCTTTCATCGAACGGCAGAATCAGTATAACGTGGTGACGGGAGATCTGGAATCCTATGAAGGAAACTGCTTCCTGGGGATCGATGCCGGATCCACCACGACGAAAGCAGCGCTGGTCGGTGAGGACGGTGCACTGCTCTACTCCTTCTACAGCAATAATAATGGAAGTCCCTTAAAGACCACCATCCGCGCCATTAAAGAAATCTACGAACAGCTGCCTTCCACTGCTAAGATCGTCTACTCCTGCTCCACCGGATACGGGGAGGCACTGATCAAAGCGGCTCTCATGCTGGATGAGGGCGAGGTGGAGACGGTATCTCATTATTATGCGGCAGCCTTCTTCGACCCGGAGGTAGACTGCATCCTGGACATCGGCGGACAGGACATGAAATGCATCAAGATCAAGAACCAGACGGTCGACAGCGTTCAGCTGAACGAAGCCTGCTCCTCCGGCTGCGGTTCATTTATCGAGACATTTGCGAAATCCCTCAATTACAGCGTACAGGACTTTGCCAAAGCAGCTCTCTTTGCCAAGCATCCCATTGATCTGGGAACACGCTGTACCGTATTTATGAACTCCAAGGTAAAGCAGGCACAGAAGGAAGGTGCGGAGATCTCCGATATTTCCGCAGGACTTGCCTATTCCGTCATCAAAAACGCTTTATATAAGGTAATCAAGGTATCCGATGCCTCTGAGCTTGGACGCCATATCGTGGTACAGGGCGGAACCTTCTACAACGATGCCGTGCTCCGAAGCTTTGAAAAAATTGCTGACTGCGAGGCGATCCGTCCCGATATCGCGGGAATCATGGGTGCTTTCGGCGCGGCTCTGATCGCCAGGGAGCGTTATACAGAGGATAAGGAGACGACCATGCTCCCCATTGACAAGATCAACAGCATGGAGTTCACTACGACTATGGCGAAATGCAAGGGCTGTACCAACCAGTGCCGTCTGACCATCAACCGTTTCACCGGCGGCCGCCAGTATGTCAGCGGTAACCGCTGTGAACGCGGGATTGGAAAAGAAAAGAATAAGGATCAGATCCCGAACCTCTATGATTTTAAAAATAAACTGCTGTTCCGTCGGGCTTCCCTGGAAATTGACGAGGCCGACCGCGGTGTTGTGGGGATCCCCCGCGTCCTGAACATGTATGAGAACTATCCGTTCTGGCACACCTTCTTTACGAAGCTGAAATACCGTGTAGTGCTCTCTCCTCCTTCCAACCGGAAGATTTACGAGCTCGGTATCGAGTCCATCCCCAGTGAATCGGAATGCTATCCCGCGAAGCTTGCTCATGGACATGTGATGTGGCTCATCAAACAGGGCGTGAAGTTCATTTTCTATCCATGTATCCCGTATGAGAGAAATGAGTTCCCGGACTCCAACAACCACTACAACTGCCCGATCGTCACCTCCTATGCGGAAAACATAAAGAATAATATTGATGAACTGAAGACAGAAGACATTGATTTCCGCAATCCATTTCTGTCACTGACCAGCCTGGACACTGCCACCGGACAGCTTCTGAAAGCTTTCCCGGATATACCGGCGGAAGAAATCAGGGCAGCTGCAAAGGAAGGCTGGGAGGAAATGGACCGCTGCCGCCAGGCTGTATATGATAAGGGACAGGAAACCCTGAAATGGATGAAGGACAATGGGCGCCGTGGTATCGTACTGGCAGGACGTCCGTATCACATTGATTCCGAGATCAACCACGGCATTCCGGAGCTGATCAATTCCTACGGTATTGCCGTGCTGACCGAGGACGCCATCTCCAACCTGAATCCGCCGGAGCGCCCGCTGATCGTCATGGACCAGTGGATGTACCACAGCCGCCTCTACGCTGCAGCAAACTATGTAAAGACGGTAGATGACCTGGACCTGATCCAGCTTAACTCCTTCGGATGCGGACTGGATGCCGTTACCACCGATGCGGTAAACGATATTCTTTCAAAATCAGGCAAGATCTACACCTGCCTGAAGATCGATGAGGTCAACAACCTGGGAGCCGCCCGGATCCGAATCCGCTCCCTGATCGCCGCCATCCGTGTAAGAGAGAAGAAAGAGACGCACAGAAATATTGCTCCTGCAAATATCAACCGTGTGGTCTTCACAAAGGAAATGAGAAAAAACTATACGATTCTCTGCCCGCAGATGACTCCGATCCACTTCAACTTAATCGAGGCTGCTTTCAATGCCTCCGGCTATCATCTGGAAGTCCTCGGTAAGACGGATAATCGAAAAACTGTAGATGTAGGGCTGAAATATGTCAACAATGATGCCTGCTATCCGTCCCTGATCGTTGTAGGACAGATTATGGAAGCCATCCAGTCCGGCAAATATGATCTGAATAAGACAGCTGTGCTGATTTCCCAGACAGGCGGCGGCTGCCGCGCCAGCAATTACATCGGATTTATCCGCCGTGCGCTGGAAAAAGCGGGGCATCCGCAGATTCCTGTGATTTCTATCAATCTGAGTGGTCTGGAAAAGAACCCCGGCTTTAAGATTTCCCCGGGGCTGGCGATGCGCGGCATTTATGGCCTGATCTTCGGAGATATTTTCATGCGCTGCCTCTACCGCATGCGCCCTTACGAGCAGGTGAAGGGGTCTGCCAATGCCCTTCATAAAAAGTGGGAAGATACGTGTAAGAAATTCATTTCCGGCAAAAATCCGGGATACGGGGAATTTAAGAAACTCTGCCGGGAAATCATCCGGGATTTTGACAGACTGCCGATAACCGATGAGAAAAAGCCGAAGGTCGGCGTAGTGGGTGAGATTCTGGTGAAATTTCTTCCTGCTGCCAACAACTATCTGGTGGACCTGCTGGAGGCAGAGGGTGCCGAAGCCGTTGTACCTGATCTGGCAGACTTCCTGCTCTACTGCTTCTACAACAGCAACTTCAAGGCAGAGGAGCTTGGCATGAAGAAATCCACCGCGAGATTCAGCAACCTGGGCATTAAAGCTCTGGAAATGTTCCGGAAAGCTGCCGCTGAAGAACTGGAAAAGAGCGAGCACTTCACGCCGCCCGCCCATATCGAAGACCTGGCAGAGCATGCGAAATCCATCGTATCCCTGGGCAACCAGACCGGCGAAGGATGGTTCCTTACCGGAGAGATGCTGGAGCTGATTCACTCCGGTACCAACAATATCGTATGTACCCAGCCCTTTGGCTGCCTTCCGAACCATGTGGTAGGAAAAGGTGTCATCAAAGAACTGCGCCACCAGTACCCGCTCTCCAACATCGTAGCCATCGACTACGACCCGGGTGCCAGCGAGGTAAACCAGCTGAACCGGATCAAGCTGATGCTGTCTACGGCGATGAAGAATTTAAAAGCGGAAGAAAATAAGAAAGAAGCTTAAGAAAAACCGGCTGAGCGATTCATTCAGGCTCAGCCGGTTTTTCTTTTTCTCATTCTCCTATCAGCACTTCTTCCCCTCGAAATGCTATCCCATATTTCCGAATCCTGCCATCAGTGATACCTTTCGCCCTCAAAGCAGACGCATATCCCTTCTCTTCTATCTGCTTTAACGCTGCCTGCACGGTATCTTCCATGTCTTTTTCCTTTCTCGGCTGTAACACTTTAAATTCCAGTATCATCGCATCATCCTTCTCCCCTCTCGGCTCCAGCATCACATCATACCTGCCGAACCCGCTTTCCCGGTTGGAAGTAAGCACATACCGGATAACTCCCCTGGATCTCCCGGTATTTCTTCTCCTCCCAGATGGAAAGCCCCTCAAACAGATCACCTCTTCCTGCATAGTTCACAGAGAAAAACTGTTCAATCATGCTCATGTTCAGCGTCTTTCCAAATCTCCGTGGACGGGTGAGCAGGGTGACATCATCCTCGGCCTCCCACCACTCGCAAATAAACTTTGTCTTATCTATATAAAAATTATTGCGTGTTCTTATCTTCGCAAAATCCTGTCGTCCGATGCTGATCGTTCTTGCCATAAAACACTGCCCTTCCTCCCTTTTTTCTTAGTATAACGAATTCTGCGAGATATTTCCATCTTCTTTTTAAAACATGCGTAACTGTTCAAAGTCATGCAGATTTGTAAATATTTGCCGTGGGGAGCCTGCTCACCAGAGACAAATTTTATAAATCTATAGGGCGAGAGCCCTACCTGAGCAAAAGGAAAGCCTCGCAGAGGCGATTTTGCGAATGGACTCTGAACAGTTACATTAATTTACAAATCATGTTCGTTCTACGCAGAAAAGGCCTTTCTTTTATCCATTCCAATCTGATAAAAGAAAAGCCTTTTTCTGTTTTATGTCAGAACTTCCCTCCTGTGCCTCCGTGGGTCGTACCGGATGAACTGGTATGTGTCGTACTTCCTCCTGTGGAATTCTCTGATTCTCTTTCAATCCTCCTGGATGTGACTGTTTTGTTCACCATAACATCCCGGTTGACTGTGAGTATGATGCTTCCCGGCACTGCATAATCCTGCGCTTCATTCTTCTTCCGAACGGACGTCAGTTTGTCTTTTTTTCTTGTGGCACTTATGTAGGCGAACAGCAGTCCCAGAGGCAGATCTATGAAGATCCACAGAGGCGATAAGGATCCCTTCGGAAGATTTCCCACATCATAGGCTTCTCCTTCCTTCGCCTGGGTCAAAAACTCATCACAAAGCTCAGCAAACTTTGTGAAAGCACTCATATAGTTCCCGTCGCTTAACTTTGGCACAAATTGATCCGCCATATAATCCATGCCTGCGTCCGTAAATGCAGTGATGCCGTATCCACAGGTAGTTATCCACCAGTCACGCTCCTCCATGCTGATGAGAAGAAGGATTCCATCCCGCTCATCTCCATAGCCGTACCCGTAATAATCATAAAAATCATCTGCATAATCCATTGCTGTATATCCATCCAGACTGTCCAGCGTCACTACGACAACATCACAGGACTGACGTTCGCTGATCTCGTTCAGCTTTTCCAGCAATTCTCCTTCCTGCTTATCTGTCAGCAGATCGCCCTCATCCACCAGACGCGGCAGCAGTCTTTCTTCCGGAATGACTCCATCAGACACATCGGCCGCTTCTGCAGGAAGCATCTTAAAAACAAGGAGGAGCATTAAAAGTATTGTAAATATCCTCTTTTTCATACAGCCATCCCTCCTATAGCGTCATTAATGCCCACATCAGGACATAGATCACTAATCCAATTGCGATACCTCTGGTTATGACATATTTTTGAAATGCTTTCTTGTCGAACGGCAGATCCCCCACCATCTTTCCGGTCTGTCCATTCATGGCAAAAGTATATTTCTTTCCCTGCCACTTTGTATTAAGAAGCCATACCGGATACAATGCATAGCTATACTCGGACTTAAGAATACTGATTCTGCTGTCTGCCACCTGAACGGAGCTGTAATTCTCAACCGTATCCTGAAAAGAGGTCTGCGTGCTGCGTTTAATCCTTTCCTTTGCCCGGCTGATGCACTCCTGGGCCCCCACATCATAGCGGTCGGCTACATATCCTGCCAGATAAGGCGTCTCAAATGGAACTGCCTCTTCAAAATTGTAGGGTTCAATGGATTCCATCAGAGTGTCATCCATCTTCCTGGAACCATCCGCCGGTACATGCTGAAAGCTGATTTTCCCCGCTCTGTGCAGCTTATAAAAAGTACACTCTGTATACTCCATATCATCCTTTTCCCATCTGCGCACACGCTGGGCATCATAACAGATATCTGCATCCACATCTCCATCAAAAAGCCAGAAGGGCACATAGACACCTTTTATTTCATCAATATGATTTTCCTGACGAAAGACCGGCGGCAGAAAGACTTTTCCTTTCAGATGCCTGTGATAAGCAGCCTTTGCATCCTTTTTATCCAGCTTAAACGGTATGATATAATCCGGTTTCAGATCTCCTTCAAACTGTCCCTTCATAACCACACGGTTTCCGCAGAAGGGACAGGTCGCAGCACCTGTACTTTCCTCCGCAACGATCTCTCCGCCGCAGGACTGACAGGAATATACCCGCATACCTGCCGTTTCTCCCTCCTGCCACTGTCCTCCTGCCATATCAAACTCTTTTTGTTCGTCACGTCTGTCTGTCTGCTGCATACTCTGAAATTCTTCAATACTCATCTCGGAATCACAATACGGACATTTCATCTTCTGGCTCTTGCTGTCAAATTCCATGGCGCCGCCGCAGGCGGGACATTTGTATTCCATCATATCAGCCATCTCTTCCCATCTCCTTTCGATTCGTAATTGTTGTTCACTCTGTGGCTTATGCTACCGGTTCCCCCTGCTCCTGCAGTCTGTGGGCACAGACCGTACACATATCCAGGTCATCACATACGAGAAAACAGTGGTCACATACCAGACGTTGGCAGATCGGACACTGATTGAACATCTTTTCCGCCTGTGCCGCTGCGCGCATCCTTGCATCTTCCTTCTCCCTTTTATATAAAATATCAAATACCACCCGTTTACCCTCGGATGTCGGCATGATCCCCGCCTTTGAAAACCGGATGATTCTGCTCTTCCATACCTCCCCGCATTCCGCACAACGCAAAGAGAAACAGAACTCATCATTTGTCGAACAGTCCATCAACATTTCCTTTGCCTTATCATTCATCCTCTCACCGCCTTATCTGCACCATACAAAAATACTCACTTTTTTCTAAATACTTACTTATGGTAACTGTTCAAAGCCATGCAGATTTATAAATATTTGTCGTGGAGAGCTTGCTCACCGGAGGCAAATTTTATAAATCTATATGGCGAAAGCCGTACATGAGCAAAAGGAAAACCACGCAGAGGCGGTTTTACGATTGGGCTCCGAACAGTTACGTCTTATGTATGTTTTACCAGATTAAGTCAGAAAAATATATGACACCAGAGAGTAATTTCGAATCATTCCTCCAAAAATACTACCCGGTAGTAGATAAGATGCACAATCTGCTAACAGGCAAATTGTGCATCATTGGATTTGATAAGTTATTTCATCCAGCCGTCCGCATCTCCGGAACAGGTCAATATAAAGCATCATCTCCTCCCGGGTACTGACTCCCAGCTTCCTGTTAATATTGGTATTGTGCTTCTTTACCGTATTTACGCTGATATACGCCCGTGCCGCTACTTCCTCGATACTGCATCCGTCAATATAATACTGAAGCACCGTCCGTTCCATCGGTGTCAGTGTGCCTACCCGCTCCGTAAACTCTGAAAACAGTTCCTCAATATCTGGTGGAAGCTCTCCCTCCTCCTTTTTCTCTTCCTTTTCCGGGAGGTAATCCGGCAATTCATCAAATCCGAAAATACTGGAGTGCTTCCCATCCGCCTGTACATCCTGACGAATCTCCTCAATCAATCCGTTCATAGAGGTAATAAAGTGCCAGACCAGAAAACCGGAAATCAACAGCATGAGCAGAAACAGGAGAATTGCCCCGTTCATCCATATTCTGTATTGATCCATCAGGACATGCCGGGTACCGATTCCGGTAAGCAACAGAACCCCTGTAAAAACAGCCAGTGCCATAGCCGCCCAATAAAGTGTCAGTCTGCTCCTCATATGAATACGGAAAACATCTTTTCTTTCCTTTTTCAACGATTCTTCTTTGTTTCTCTCTCCGGTTTTTGCCGTTTTCATTTTTCTCACCACCTGTGAAAGCCGTGTCTAACTGGCTGCAAAGCTTTTCTTTTATGAATTATTTTATATTCAATCGGATCAAAATACATGACACGAAAGTACTATCTTCGACAAAAACACCTTAAAGAAGCTGACATCTTCCGATCACGCGAGTGCGCATCCTTCGGAGTTTTTGTGATATAGGAAATCCAAAGGAATCTCCTATATCACATATCATATTCAAGTACGCCTTGGCGTACTTGTTGCGAGGTGCGCGTCATGCTTTGCATGACATACTTCTTCTGCGCACCTCTGCATCTCCGTTCCACTTCGGTCGGTGCAAAACGTGTGCCACTGGCACACTGCACCCGCCGGAGGCTTTATCTTGGAAGGAGATTGGACTCCCACCAAGAGAAATTTGTTTTACTCACCACCTATAGAGGTGGGAGTCTTATCTCCTTTCAAGATAAAAGACACCCGGTTTCTGATATGATCCCCCTAAAGTAGACAAGATAAATATCCAAATCTACTTTAGGGGGA
>UQCM01000064.1 GCA_900539525.1 uncultured Blautia sp. | reverse complement strand
ATTGACGGGGCTAATGTTTCACTTATTTTGGGACATTTTCAAAAATGCTTGACAGAAAAACATTCCTTATTCACATCATGTCAAACCGGCTGATAGATCACAGCCGGGCCACAGAGGGAACAGCGGCCGGAAACCTATCTGGCCGTGCAGCTCTCCACCAGCTCTTTCAGTACCTGCTCAATCGGTTGATGGATCGCCAGATCAGCAACCTTGTCCTTATAGCTTCCTTCCGGGGTAATAACCACCAGCTTCCTGCCATCAAAATATCTCACATATCTCTCAGCGATCGGACTGGACAGATCAGTTCCGATAACAATAAGAAGCTCCGCTTTACTGATTTCGTTAATGGCTCTCGTCATCTTGCGGTTATCTACCATCTCCCCGAACATCACAACCTTCGGACGGATCAGCTTTCCACAAACATCGCAGGCCGGGATTCCTTTACTGTTTGCGATATACTCCGCAGAAAATTTTTTTCCACATCCGATACAGACATTGTCTTCCACATCTCCATGCAGCGGAAGTACATTTTTACACCCTACCCGATTGTAGAAATTGCAGGCATTGTTCGTGATGATCAGCTGTATCAGATTACGTTCCTCCAGCTCCTTCAGATACTCAAAAGACTTTCCCGGCTTCAGTTCACCCGGCAGTACCTCTGCTCTGTAAAAATCAAAAAACACTTCCGGACGAGTAGAGAAAAATGCGGCACTGAATATATCCTCTGGAGAATAGCCGTACTTTTTCTCAATCTCATATGCTCGCGACTGTTTACGCATGCTCGGTCTTCCTGATTCTTCCATAAGACCGCTGCTGCCAAGGACAACTGTATATTTGCTCTCATTTAACGCTTTTTTCAGTATTTCCATTTCTTTCATTTGTGACACCCCGTTTCGTTTTTACTTTTCTCTATTTTAGTATATTTCCATAGGAGTTGTCAATATTTTCAAAAATTTTTATCTAAATTGCATGAATATTTAGTCACTATTTACATATCAGACAGTTCGAGGTGTTTTCTGTGAGTGTAGCAAAGCGGAAGTCTTTATCTGACTCATCACTTCTTTCATCCCCAGCTCACCAAGGATCACGACGCTCTCCTGATGCATGAACTGCATCACATTCTCATCATAAAGGATTCGCAGATCGGAAGGGAATTCCTCATCTCCCTTCCAGAATACATAGTAGAATCTAACATCTTCAAAAGCTTCCAGTGTAAAGCTTACATCACCCCTGTTCCACAGTTCTCCCCCTAGCCCGACGACAGCCGCTTTCACTTTCTCCGGCTCCGTTTCCAGTGCTTTTTTCAGCTCACTCATTCGATCCCGGATCTTTCCGGCCCAGCCGGAGACATGGCTGTTTCCTTTGATTTCTTCATAAGACACCACATGTCCGGAAGCATATGCACCCTTTTGCAGATAAAGCAGGTGACTGTAGATCATCATCTGAGACATCTCACTTTGGATGCACGGACTTTTATCTTCCTCCAGAAGCTTTCCTGTCTGCAGATCCAACAGGTATTTTTTATAGAAATAAATGATCTGGAGATATCTCCCCTCACAGATCGGATATCGGTGATGTTTTTCCACAATTGCACGCCCCTCCTCCTGAAACCGGAGCTGCCATTTTCCCAGCTGATCCCTGTAGCGGTCAACCGGATGTATCATCTCTTTTGTATTCATTTCTTTCTCCTTCTGTAATAAACACTCAACGTAACTATTCAGAGTCCATTCGCAAAATCGCCTCTACGAGGCTTTCCTTTTGCTCATGTAGGGCTCTCGCCCTATAGATTTATAAAATTTACCTCCGGTGAGAGGGCTCACCAAGGCAAATATTTATAAATCCGCATGACTCTGAACAGTTACCACTCAACTTTGGTTTAAGTGTCAAAAGTCCGGATTCACGCCATGCTTGCATGGCAGTGGATGAAAGACTTTATGACACGCCTGGAAATTTCGTCGAAAGATTTTTTAACTCCATGATAACTGTTTTATGAATGATTTTTCCAAAAGAGGGTATTCTTTAAATAGCACAAAATATTCCTCTTATCAGAAAGGTGGAACCCATATGATTGAAAATGAAGAACTCCCCATCGGCTTTACCATGCAGCTGGCACTTCACAGCGATGCTTTGAACGAATTCGCCAGGCTCTCAAAGACAGAACAGCAGGAAATCATAAACAAGGCGCATACCATGCACACAAAAAGCGAGATGCGCCACTTTGTGGAATCTCTCTTCCGTCCATAGCTGCGGCCGAACCATTATCTGTCATCTTTTTTCGATCCAGAACGTATCAGCGAGCAGCATCCAGTTCGCGCGAAACCAGCGCATGATCTGCCAGTATCCGCATCCCCGCAGTCCATATTCCTCCACCAGTTCAAATTTCTCCCGCAGGCTGCGCACATCCTCGAACCAGACCTCATGCTCTGTTTCCCCGCTTTGGTAACGAAAGAACGGCGATGCTGCCACAGGATCGAACTGAATCTGTGCGCCGTTTCGTATGGCAATCTGTACAGCCTCCACGTTCCCGATGGTCACGGCTTCGGTCACTCCCTGCTGAAACGGCAGCGGCCAGTCGTATCCGTAGTTGGGAATCCCCAGCATAATCTTTTCCGGTGGAATCTCCGTAACCGCATAGTCCACCACACGGCGCACCATGTTTAACGGGGCTACCGCCATATTGGGGCCGTATCGATACCCCCATTCATATGTCATCAGCAATACGTGATTCGCTGCCTGCCCCAGTGCATGGTAATCCTTTCCTTCATACAGAAGCCCCGGCTGATCGGCGGAGGTCTTCGGGGCCAGCGCTACGGACACCTGATAACCAAGCGCATTCATCCATGTCGTCGCCTCCTCCACAAAAGCGCTAAAGGCATCCCTGTCTTCTGCCTTGATATACTCGAAATCAATATCCAGACCGCCATAGCCCTTCTCTGTCATGACCTGCGAAAGCTGTGCGAAAAGGCGGTTTCTGGCCTCCGGATCATGAACGATCGCACTGATCAGATGGTTATTGAATCTGCCATCGGCTCCAAATGGGGTCAGTGTCAGAAAAGGCATTACATCAAAGGCCACAGCCAGTTCTGTCATCCAGATATCATCCTGTGGTGGCGGAATCAGATAACCGTTCTCAGAAAAGCCATAGGAAAACACAGAAAGTTCCGTCAGAAAAGGCAGTGTCTGCTCCAGCACCCACGGACTGATGTAGGTGTATGCATAGCCGTTGGATACGACCGTCCTTCGCTCCTGCTGATTCGGCAAAGCGGAAATCAGAAGTGCCTGCCCGACTGCCAGCGCATAGGGATAAACGAGCTGATTACTATATATTATGGACTGTGCCGTCACCCCGTACCGCGCTGCGATCGCGTCTACATCGTCTCCCGGCTGTACCACATAAATCTCCATCCGAACCTCCTGCATATACTGGACTCATCACTTGTCTTGAGTCTAATATATGACCGGGTATTTCTGACTATTCAGGTTACTGTTCAGGATTTATGAGCCAAGGATCCCATGATGCCTTCGGATTTTCCTGTCACTTCACTCTCCTGTTTCCATTCCTGTCAAATTTTTTCCGCAATTCCCTTTCCGTAAGAACAATAGCACCCAGCATCGGAATCATCTGCAGGAAGCAAAGCACGCCGCCCACGGTTCCGACAGCATCCTGATCTTTCCCTATAACAAAGAACATCACAATAGCAGACACAGGCACCAGCATCCATCCCCATACATACCACAGTCTTCCAAAATATCTGTGGGCAAACTCCCAGGTCTCTTTATTCTTCATTGACATGGAGGTTCGATAACCATAGACTCCATTGATCTCCCCCGGTGCCCTTTTTGTAAAAATCCTGCCAAATACGATCATCGAGACAGGAATCATCAAATCCATCACAAACATAAAAATCCAAAATCCCATATGCTTTACCCTCTCATAGACTGTTTTCTCCTGATCGACGGTTTTATCAGGAAACTGATAAAAGTCTTTGCTCCTTTAAAACCTGTTTCCACATCTTTCCCGCAACTCTTCATAGACCGCACGGGTATCCTCTTCATCTCTGCCGCTGAGGACTACCGTTTTCCCCTTCACGGTAAGTACGATGCATTCCCTGCAGTTCGTATAGGTATACCGGGTATAATTTCCAAATTCATCGTTTCTGAAATTCCCCAGCTGCAGCCTGGGACTTCCCACTCCGCCGACTCTGCTGCCTCCTACCTTCTCTGTGCGGTATTCGATATCCTCAATATCATCATATGCAATTACTTTGTCGCTCCAGTAGCTTGCCCGGATCGTGAAAGAACTCTCATCATACTGCATCCTGATATTTCCCGTGAACAGCAGGATCCCCACGATCAGAAACACCACCGCTGTAAATATCATGGAACCTTTTCCTGCTCTCCTGCCTGCTGTACCCTCTTTTGGGGTCTCAGATCTGCTTCCTTCTGCCAGACATTTCGTATTCAGCAGATAGATCATCCCCGCGATATCTGCCAGGATCAGCAGTACAAAAGCGGTATAAAACCATCCGGGAGCTTTTTCTCCCAGAAGTGCCAGTATACCCGTCAGAACTGCGATCAGAAGCATCCCCGCTCCTGTCACCCGGCACAGCTTTTTCTCATCATATTTTGCCTTCTCCTCCGGACTGGAGGTATTGTATCCTGCAATCAGAAAAGCTCCCCTGCCTGTTAATAAAACTATACTCATAATCACCAGCACGATTACCGGAATCCATAACACTGCCATTTTCAATCCTCCCTTTATCCTTTATTGTGTATCCTGTACTCTTTATCCTTTTTCCTGTTTCTGACCTGTACGATTCTAAGCCAGACCATCTGCTGTTTTGATCAGCGGGGCAGCACGCAGGTCATCTCATGCCATTTCTCTCCGCCCCATGCCGACTCCGACAGGCCCCGGTCGGTGAATCCCATCTTTTTGTAAAGCTTTACCTTAGACGGCAGGCAGGTCAGCACCGCAGCGAGCCTTCCGCTTCCCGCCTGTCTTCTCATGAGTTCCCGCATCATTTCTCTGGCAAGTCCCTGCAGGCGGTGTTCGGGCAGAACAGCCACACTGAGGATCATCAGAAACCTTCCCTGTGGGTCATGCAGACTTGTGTCGGTAAAAAACTCATCACGAAGGTTCGTCTCATCCGTTGCAATGGCATTGATAAAGCCAACCATTTTCCCGGTCTGTTTTTCTATGGCTACCATAAATAAATCCGGTGCCAGCCTCACACGCTGTTTCATGACAGGTAAGGTACAGGCTTCTTTTGCAGGGAAGCAGGCTGCTTCAATCGCAGCTGCAATCTCCGCTTCATCCTCATGAACGGTACGGAATTCATACTTATCAATCGCTCCTTCTGTTGTTTTTTTCATACTCTGCCTCTTTTCTGTTTTATGATATTTTGTAACTGTTCAGAGTCATGCAGATTTATAAATATTTGCCTTGGGGAGCCCTCTCACCAGAGGCAAATTTTATAAATCTATAGGGCGAGAGCCCTACATGAGCAAAAGGAAAGCCTCGCAGAGGCGATTTTGCGAATGGACTCTGAATAGTTACGATATTTTCAGATATCATCCTCCCCAAAGGAATATCGCACTATAACAGCTTTGCTATAATTCCAAGGAGCTGTCCGGTAAGGCGGTTCAGATCATTGCAGGCCACCAGATTCGGATAGATCTGTGCCAGCTGATCATAACACTCAAATTCTTCCGGCTGGTCCAGAGAGATACCGATGATGTCCGTTCCCCTCTTCGTAATCTTCTTAACTGCATTGGCTGTATCTCTGGTGGACACAGGCGGATAATAATCATCCGCATCATGGGCCGGTACCCCATCTGACAGGACGATCATAAGCCGGTACTCATTGTGCGTATTTTTTGCCATATAACGCTCAGCCCAGAAAAGGGCCAGACCATCACGGTTGTCACCGTAGGCATCAATCTGCATCAGATTATATTTTTCTTCCTCTCGTCCGTCGAAACTCACAAGAATATTAACATCGATTTCCGGTTCATCAAACCCGGCTCTGTGTTCCACGATCGCATGGGCAACTCCCTGCTTTTTAAGAACTTCATGAAGGATCACTGCTGAATGCATGGCTGCTTTACGGCGTTCCCCTCTCATAGATCCGGAACCATCAATGAGAAGCATCACTGCCATATCCGGCACATCTTCTCCTTCCGCATGACGATACCAGTATCTTTTCTTTGGATCACCCAGTCTTGTAGAAGTAATGCCGCTGCCATACAGCTGCTTTTCCTCCCGCTGCAGCACTCTTGCCTTCAGAAGCTGTGTGAATCTGCTGTTATAAGACCGGATATTTACTTTATAACGATTGTAAATATTCTGATAGGCCTTTCTCAGATTCAGATTGATCCTCGGATGGTTCTCATTGATCCGGATATTTTTATGGATGACAGCGCAGTCATAGTCTCCACCCTGCATCACTGAAAAACTGCCGGTATAGGTTATCACCGTCAGAGCCGCATCTTTATCCTTTGCGAAGGACTGCAGAGCCGCCATGAGCTGATCCAGAGGAACCTCATCTTCCCTTCCCTTTCCTTCCAGATCTGTAAACAGACGGATCCTGACACTCTGGGATCTTCCCTTGCGGCATTCGGCTGCGATCGTGCCCGCATCTGCGCTGTGTGTTTTTGTCCCGCCAAGCAGTAGATTGAAAGGTTCCATCGGAAGCTCTTCTGTATCCTCGGGGATCAGATGTGCGATCACATCAAAGGCTCTGGACGCACAGGCATACCGCTCTTCCGGCGAAGCTGCCGTACTGCCATCGAGAAACATCTTCTTTGTCACACTCACATATTCTGCGATATCTTCTTCCGGAGGCATCTGCTTCACCATAGGATAGAGAAGAAATGTAACCATATAGTCCAGATAATCCATCAGACGTTCTTTCCCTGTCCTTACCGGCTTTCCGGTTTCCGGGTCAGTCTGCTCTGACTGCCTGTCCTCTTCAACCGTCTTTCCCAGAATGCGGGATACCGTTCCTTCGGCCGGTTTGCTGGCAAACAGACGGGAAACTCTTCCAAACTTCAGATAAAACTCCATATGATCAAAGTAGCTGCATCCTACGGCTTCAATATAGGCATCCTCCATAATATTGGAAATCAGACCCATGACCGTTCTCTTATTCTTTGTATCACATTTCGGATCCGAAACATGACGTCCCGGAAAGTCCGTGTACAAAAGATGAAGACATTCATGGATCGTCTGTGCTCTTGTAACGATTCTCAGCACATTCCATGGATCGACCAGTACAACCCGCGGCCATCGAAGAAAATCGCCCGTAAGATCGAGAGCCTCCCGATCTGCAAACAGCCCGTCCGAAGACGGGTCTACGATAATATTCCGTCCGTCCGTAAATGCCTGATTCTCATTAATAAAAAAAAGACGGACATTCTCATTTTCTGATAAAGTCTGGGCAAAAGTTTCCTCAGCCATGCGGTTATAATCGCATTGAAACTGCTGAAGCAGTTCTTCAAAAGCTTTTTCCAATGATGCTCATCCCCTTTCACGTTTATCCTCAAACACTCCATTTGTAAAGCATCATTATGCCCCTGATCGTCTCCTCCAGCGCGCGGTCACATTTTGCCACCGGTATGATCGTCTTCTCAGCCGCCTTGACATAGCCCTCATATTTCGCCAGCCTCGCCCAGTTTTCCAGATTTCTCGGTGAGATTACAACATCCAGCTCCTCCGCTTCGATCTTCTTTTTAATCTTGTGATATACACCCAGTATCTTATCTACCAGCGGCTTACACTCAGGTACCCGAGTCGTCAGCATCCTCGCGATTGCCTCATCTGACAGTGCTGCAATCTCAACAATCGCATGGAAACGGTTGTACAGTGCCTGATTCAGTTCCTTTGTTCCGAAGTACCCCATATTCATCGTCGCGAAGAACCTGAAATTTTTATTTCGTTTTACCACTTCCCCGTTATCGAGACGTACAAAACCATTATCATCCAGAAGCGAATTCAGAAATGCCAGATACTGCGGTTTGGCAAAGTTGATCTCCTCAAATACCACCGCTCCGCCATCCCGGATTGCCTTCGTGACATAGCTCTCCCTGAATACGATCCTGTCATCCTGTGGAATATATTTCCCCAGAACAAATTCATCCAGGTTTTCTGTACAGTTGATCGTCTCCATAATCGGCAGGCCGATTGCCTGAGAAACCAGTTTACAGGAGATGGTCTTTCCTGTTCCGGCAGGCCCGTGAAAAAGAACTGAAAGCATATCTCCGGAAGATACCGCATTGCAGATACTTGTCAGTTTTTCCGGAAGAACAAATTCAGATGACAGACAGGGGATCAGTTCCTTCTGTCCATCAGAAAATGCATCCTCCGGAAAGCAGATGATCGGTTGCTCGTCCTTTTTCAGTGCTGCAGCCTTGTTTTCCCTTACAACCGCATAGCTTGAAGAGTAGGAATGCCAGCCTTCTGTATCAAGATCTGAAAGATCCGTATATGCGATCTCATAATCGTCCATCTTATGATTCTGGTAAAAATCTTCGTGAAGGTTCACAAACGTGTCTGCAACAGGGCTGTCTATAAATTCTTCCATGATGGTACGGTAATCCGGATTCGTCTCCACCTCCTGCCCCAGAAGAACCAGAAACACCGGGAGAAGCTTGTACAATGGATGGAGATGCTCCATATCTCCTTCCAGCCATCTGCCGTTTTCATCATAGGCGGCAATCGCGAGTGACATTCCGTGTACAATTGCACGATACTGAAAGATTCTCCCGTCCACAACCGCATTCCCACGGTATTCCTCCGGCACATTGATCTCCAGATATACTGTACTCCGGTCATCACTGACAAAAAAGTCTCCGATCACTTTTCCTTTTGCGATCCCGGTCAGCATTGTCGCAAACAGAATCACAGACTCTCCGATCGGCTGGCACAGTGTTGTCGTCCCTTTAAAAGACTGGTTATCAGGATGTACATAATATTGTGTTGCATCAGAAAGATGTTTAAAACCAAAACCCTTATATATTTCTTTCGAGTTTCTTCTTACAACCTTATAGGACACTTTAAAGACATTCATATCTTTCCCCCTCACATATACCGGTCCATTTCCTCATTGGTAACAGCTGTCGTTATTCTGCCTGATTTGTTTTACTCACCACCTATAGAGGTGGGAGTCTTATCTACTTCCAAGATAAAAATTCCCACCGGCAGTAGTATAGCGTCTCGAAAATAACTACACCAGCCGGTGGGAAATATTCATGATACAATTACATGGTATCCACGATCTGCTGCGCAAACGCATCCAGTTCATCTGCCCGGCTCTGCTTCAGTGCGGACTTGATCGACAGCTTCTGCTCCAGAATCGTCATATCCTTCATTTCTTCCAGTTTCTGAACGATCTGCTTTCCTGCTGTCGGCGCCCATGTTCCATTATCCATGACAGCAACGGTACGCTTCTGTACAGCAAGTGCTTTCATATCGTTTAACAGACTCTCCATCGGAGGATAGATCCCCGCATTGTAGGTCGGGCATGCCAGTACGATATGGCTGGCTCTGAAAATCTCTGCGATCAGTTCTGAAACATGGGTACCGGACACATCATAAACAGAAATCTTCCGGACACCTTTTTCTGCCAGTCTGGACGCCAGGGCATTGACAGCCGCCTCCGTATGGCCGTAGATCGAACCATAGATGATCACGACCTCCTGATCCTCAGGCTCATATCTGCTCCACTTATCATACTTTCCGATCAGATACCCGAGATCACTTCTCCAGATCGGTCCATGAAGCGGGCAGAGCATCTGAATATCCAGTCCTGCCGCCTTTTTCAGCAGTGCCTGCACCTGCGCACCGTATTTTCCTACAATATTTGTGTAATAACGTCTCGCATCCGCGATCCAGTCTTTCTCAAAGTCAATCTCATCATTGAAGATATTTCCGTTCAATGCGCCGAACGTACCGAATCCATCGGCCGAGAAAAGAACCTTATCCGCCTCATCATAGGTGACCATAACCTCCGGCCAGTGTACCATCGGTGCCATAACAAAGTGCAGCGTATGTCTGCCTGTAGAGAGCGTATCTCCCTCCTTGACAAGCACCAGTCGCTCCTCTCCCGGAGCATCAAAGTACTGACCGATCATCTGCACGGTCTTTGCATTGGTGACGATCTTCATATCCGGGTATCTTCTCATCATTTCCCCGATATTTGCACAGTGATCCGGCTCCATATGCTGCACGACAAGATAGTCGATTCCCTTTCCATCCAGCACATATTCCAGATTCTCCATAAACTGTTCCGTAACCGATGTATCCACGGTATCCATCAGCGTGATTTTCTCATCCATGATCAGATAGGCATTATAGGAAACTCCTCTCGGGATCGGAAACAGATTCTCAAACAGGGCCAGACGCCTGTCACTGCTCCCCACCCAGATAATATCTTCGGTTACCTTTCTTGTGTTTTGCATTTTCTTTCCTCCTCTTGTCCTCAAATACAGTCATACGATTGTTACTGTTCACTCCGGCCAGTAACACGCTTTGCAGTGCACAGTTCCGATTCATGTTGCTTCAGACCGTGCTGCTTCTCTAGTCCAGCTCCTTGCGGTTAAAAAATCCTTCCTGACCCAGTTCTGCCGTTCTGGTACGGTCCTTAAACTGCAGCTCCGGATTCTTAATGCTGACTCTGGTATGAGCCGGCACGGAAGATGTCACGAATGCGTTACTTCCGATGACTGCTCCCTCTCCGATCACCGTCTCACCTCCCAGGATCGAAGCACCGGAATAAACCGTCACATTGTCACAGATGGTCGGATGACGCTTCGCCCCGCGAAGGCTCTGACCTCCTCTGGTAGAAAGCGCACCCAGCGTGACGCCCTGGTACAGCTTAACATTCTTTCCGATCGTCGTTGTCTCTCCGACCACCACACCTGTGCCATGGTCTATAAAGAAATACTCTCCGATGGTGGCTCCCGGATGAATATCGATTCCCGTCAGCCCGTGGGCATACTCTGTCATCATACGCGGAATCAGCGGAACTCCCATCCGGTAAAGCTCGTGAGCAATCCGGTTCACCGAAACGGCATAAACACCCGGATAAGAGAAAATGACCTCATCCGTGTTAAAAGCAGCCGGATCCCCATCATATGCCGCCTGAATATCCGTAGCCAGGATCTCCCGGATCCTGGGCAGCTTATATAGAAAACGTGTGACAATACACTCCGCCTGAGCAAGCGCCTCATCTTTGTCTTTCGTCTGGTATTTCGGGTCATGATGCAGAGCCTTAACCACCTGTTTCGTCAGATTGTACTGGACACTCTCCAGGATCTCTCCCACATGATACTCGATGGAGCTGCTCTTTAATCTCCTCATTTCAAAATATCCCGGATAAATGAGCCAGCGCAGCATCTCCAGAATCTCCAGGATCACTTCCCGGTTTAACTGATTGTCCGAGTCAATATTGCAGATGATCGGATGCTCCTCATAGCTTTTCAGCAGACCGTCAACCATCTCACTGATTTTCTGCCGTGATGTCTTACTCATAATTCTTTGCTCCTTCCGGCAGTCATACCGCATCCCGGGGAATCACGCCCTGTACCCTGATAACTGCCGTTTTTATTAATATCCTACTCTTATTCTATGATGCCAGGGTCAAAAGGAAAATCCCTATTTTTCCAGATGTGCCAGTCTCTCCTGCACCTGCTGCATCATGTCACTGTACTTTTTCAGCTTCGCCTTCTCTTCTTCAATCTTGGCTGCCGGTGCTTTGCTCACAAACTTCTCATTGCCCAGCATGCCATTGACACGTGCCAGCTCCTTTGTAAGACGTGCCTCCTCTTTCTTCAGGCGTTCGATTTCCTTCTCAATATCCACCAGTTCCGCAAACGGCATATAGATCACAGCCTTCGGGATCACAGCAGATACTGCATCTTCATCAATGCCCGTCTTATCACACTGTACCGCCACCTCGCTGGCATATCCCAGAGTAGCAAAGAATACCTTTCCTGTCTCAAAAATATCTCTGACTTCCTGCTCCTCGGAAACGACAAATACCTTCGCCTTTTTGCTTGGCGGAACGTTCATTTCCGCACGCACATTCCGGATGCCGCGGACTGCTTCCTTGATGGTCTCCACCGCATGCTCATCTGCGGCAAAATTCCACTGCTCTGAATATTCCGGCCACTTTGAGATCATAATCGACTCTTCTTCAGACTGCAGGGTACAGAAGATTTCTTCTGTGATAAACGGCATAAAGGGATGCAGAAGCTTCAGCGCATTGACAAGTACCGTCTTTAACGTCCACAGTGCGGCTGCTTTCGTAGTATCCTCATCATTGTAAAGCCTTGGCTTCACCATCTCGATATACCAGTCGCAGAACTCTTCCCAGATGAAGTCATAAACCTTCTGAACCGCGATACCCAGCTCGTATTTATCCATGTTGTCTGTGACATCCTTCGCCAGCGTATTGACCTTGGAAAGGATCCACTTGTCGGCACCGGTCAGGGTATCCAGATCAATATCTGCAGGAGTTTCTGCCTTTTCCAGGTTCATCATAATGAAACGTGACGCATTCCATACCTTATTGGCAAAGTTTCTGCTGGCTTCCACACGCTCCATGTAGAAACGCATATCATTTCCGGGCGCATTTCCGGTCATCAGCGTCAGACGCAGTGCATCCGCACCGTACTGGTCAATGATCTCCAGCGGATCAATTCCATTGCCCAGAGACTTACTCATCTTTCGTCCCAGGGAATCACGAACCAGTCCGTGAATCAGTACATGATGGAACGGAACCTCTCCTGTCTGCTCCAGGGATGAAAATACCATACGGATAACCCAGAAGAAGATGATATCATAGCCCGTTACCAGCACATCGGTCGGGAAGAAATAATCCAGATCCTCCGTCTTCTCAGGCCAGCCAAGGGTAGAGAACGGCCACAATGCGGAGGAGAACCAGGTATCCAGAGTATCCGGATCCTGTGTCAGATGAGTACATCCGCACTTCGGACACTTCTCTGGCATCTCTCTTGCCACTACGATCTCACCGCATTCATCACAGTAATAGGCCGGAATCCGGTGTCCCCACCAGAGCTGTCTGGAAATACACCAGTCACGGATATTCTCCAGCCAGTGCAGGTAAATTTTGTCAAAACGCTCCGGTACAAAATTCAGTGTATGGTTCTTCAGAGCCTCGATGGCCGGTTTCGCCATTTCCTCCATCTTAACGAACCACTGCTGCTTGATCATCGGCTCTACCGTAGTCTTGCACCGGTCATGTGTTCCTACGCTGTGGGTGTGCGGAACCACCTTGACCAGCAGTCCCAGCTCCTCCAGATCGTGAACGATGGCTTTACGCGCCTCATAGCGCTCCATCCCCGCGTATTTGCCGCCCAGCTCATTGATGGTGGCATCGTCATTCATGATATTGATCTCCGGCAAGTTATGGCGTTTGCCCACTTCGAAGTCGTTCGGGTCATGTGCCGGTGTGATCTTTACGCAGCCTGTTCCAAACTCCTTATCTACATAAGAGTCCGCGATCACAGGAATCTCCCGGTCCGTCAGCGGCAGCTTCAGCATCTTTCCGATCAGATCCTGATACCTTTCATCATCAGGATTGACAGCAACCGCCGTATCTCCCAGAAGGGTCTCCGGTCTTGTGGTAGCGATCTCGACAAACCGTCCCTCTTCCCCGATGATCGGATAATTGATATGCCAGAAGAATCCGTCCTGATCCACATGCTCTACCTCGGCATCCGAAATGGATGTCTGACAGACCGGGCACCAGTTGATGATGCGGGAGCCCTTGTAAATATATCCTTTCTCATACAGCTTGATAAATACCTCTTCTACTGCCTTTGAGCACCCCTCATCCATGGTGAAGCGCTCTCTCTCCCAGTCAGCGGAGGATCCAAGCTTCTTTAACTGATTGATGATCCTTCCGCCGTACTCTTCCTTCCACTCCCAGGCATGCTTTAAGAATTCCTCACGGCCGATCTCATCCTTGTCGATCCCCTGCTCTTTTAATTTCTCGATCACCTTAACCTCTGTGGCGATCGCCGCATGGTCAGTCCCCGGCTGCCACAGAGCATTGTATCCCTGCATACGTTTGTAACGGATCAGAATATCCTGCATGGTATTGTCCAGTGCGTGCCCCATGTGCAGCTGCCCGGTAACATTTGGCGGGGGCATCACAATCGTAAACGGTTTTTTGCTGCGATCCACCTCCGCGTGGAAATATCCTTTCTCCATCCATTTTTCATAGATACGATCCTCCATACCTTTCGGATCATACGTCTTTGCCAGTTCTCTGCTCATCATTTCCTCCTTATAAAATAACGCCCTCTGCAGTTTCCTGCAAAGGGCGAATCATCGCGGTACCACCTTTGTTCACATCTGCCGGACGCAGATGCCTCTTTATCCTTAACGCGGACCTGACGGGAAAGCCTACTGATGATTTCAGCCCTCCGGCTCCAAAGCTACCTTCCATACATCCTTCCCGGATCTCCTCTCAGCCTGCGGGATCTCCTCTCTGGCAGGGGGTGTGCATGTACTCCTCTTCTTCCCGGCCTTTCACCACAACTGCCGGATATGCGACAGTTACACTATGTGATTTATCATAGACGTTTCTGTGGGATTTGTCAAGGAATTTTGATTTCTTCCTCACCGAGCCTGCATTTTCTTGTAACAGTTCAGAGTCCATTCGCAAAATCGCCTCTACGAGGCTTTCCTTTTGCCTCATCCCAAAGTTCCTGTTTATATGGTATCTGTCTTTTTCATCCACAAGCTAATGAAATCCTTAACCAGAGCCTCATCTCTCTTGTCGCGACATTTCTTCAGAAGCTGTTCTTCATCCGATAGCATATCCAGCGTATGATATTCTCCAAATTTTACATTCAGCTTCATAATATATCTTACCAGCTTTTCTTCCGGCACTATCCCGCCTGCATTCAGCATTTTTTCAATGCCTGATTTTTCTCTTAGTTCCGCTTGTTCACTCTGGTAAATAACCTCTGCCTGCTTTGTAATCTTATCCTCACGGACAATTTTAGTGATTTGATAGGAATGTGTTAAATCACGATACAGAATATCATAGTCCCTCTCTGTAACATACGTTGTAATAAAAGAATTACAATGGCATAAGCCTTTTTCTTTTCCCTGTGCTTTGACCAAACCCAGATGAAGTATTTTATCCTCCATTCGATGAATCAAAAGGTAGTCGCTGTCAAATTCGGAATCTGGATTATGATTAATATCAAAAAGATACAGTTTGGAGTAGGAGCAAAACATTTCCGGTAAGAGGCAAAGATAATCCAACTTTAAGTGTATCAGCTTTAACATTCTATCCTGCTTTTCCTTTGTTTTATAATACTTCTTAACCAGCTTTTCCAACGAACCAAGTGTAATTCTGCCCTTCTTTACCACATACACGCCAAAATCTCCGGCATATTGATTCGGTCTTCCAACATATTGAAGTCCCATCAAATGGGGTATTTTTAATTCAGTATTTGTCAAATGCAGTATTTGCTTTGCGGTATGAATATAATAATCATATCTGCACAATACATTTTTCGTATCATTGAATATCTTTAATAAGCGGGTATCTTTCATAAAACCATCCTTATCTCAATACAGAAAATGGACACATCCTGTTTTAAAAAAGAAAAATGCCTGGGCTGTTAGGCTCAGGCTTAACTTTTTCTTTTTTGAATTGCAATTCCGGGAGCAGTCCTATGATAATTCCATAGGCAGAGACTAACTTTGTATTTCTATTGCCCGCAAAGCCGGGACGGGTAGCTCCTCTCTATCGCCGCAAAAGCACTCAAGCTTTTCATTGATTAAATCATAGCATAGGAATTTCTAATTGTCAAACAAATATTACTTTGGTGTATTTTGTTATATAAGCCATTTTTCAGTGAATCCGTTTAACACTAAGCAGGCAGTCAATCATCATTTGACACTCCCCACAGCTAAAGCAGGGGGATTCTTGTTTCAACCACTACTGCATT
>UQCM01000063.1 GCA_900539525.1 uncultured Blautia sp. | reverse complement strand
GAAATGCAAATTGAAAGCATACACGATGAAGTAGGAATGGAACATAAAAGTTTATAACTTTTTATAAGTTTTCAGTAACGGTATGCCATGAATGAATTTACACAAAAGATATCCGGACAGGAACAGGCAATCCGGC
Source organism: uncultured Blautia sp. (assembly GCA_900539525.1). Taxonomy (GTDB): domain Bacteria; phylum Bacillota; class Clostridia; order Lachnospirales; family Lachnospiraceae; genus Hominisplanchenecus_A. The sequence continues at coordinate 16,043 of UQCM01000063.1, read as the reverse complement.
ATTTTCTGCGTGATTACCTGAACAAACCGATAGCCGGACAGATGCCCCACAGTATCCTTGCCGATATTGGAAGATACTATGACGCAGACCGTCCTTATATTTTTGAATTGAATGAGGACTGCACGAAAGCCGTCTGCACATGCCACTGGTGCAATGACCGGACTTCTGCAGAAATCGAAAATCTTCCAGATCTTTCTGACAAAGAACTGGATTGATGGTTCGGGGAATTTGAAGAAAAAGGAGAGTTTTTCATTTCTTCCGGGGCCAGGGACTATGCCCCCGGTACGAGAGCGTATCAGATCCTGGAGCAGATGGGAGGCGATTGTCTGATGGCTGCACCGTTTGTGGTCAAAGACTCCATCGTTGGATTTGTCGGAGTGGAGCATCCCCGCAGGAATACCGGTGACCTTCTGCTGCTGACCATTGCCGCATCTGCCTGTTACCGGGAAATCAGCGTCAGACACTTGCATCTATTTCAGATGTTCGTAATCACATCGGAGCATCCGGTGATGCGCAGGAACGACTGAACTTTTTCTGCCGTCACATGATGACACCGGACTTTACAGATGAACTTCTTTCCTTTGTCGATCTGTCAACGCTGGACGAAAGACTTGGCAGCAGCAGAATCATATCGAAGCAGTATCAGAGCACCTTATTCCTCTCCCCTGAGACCGAAAACACCGCAAGCTGGGGACAGTGCTCGTTTATTGAGGTTGACCGGGATGCAAACGGCAGACTGTCTCATGTTATTTTTGCCACACAGTCCATTCAGGAATCGAAAATAAAGGAACTGAAAGCAAAGCAGAAACTGAAGGCAGCAAACGAGGAGCTTACCGCACTTCTTGCGGCCGAGAAACAGCATACGGCCATTATCGGCTCCTTAAGCAGCGTTTTCTTTGCATTATACTATATTGACCTGGAAAAGATCACCTTCCAGGAGGTCATCTCTCTCGACAGCCTGCGCTCCATCTCAGGCGTAAATGCACTCCTGACAGACCTGCAGACCTGATCTTTTAACTACAGAGTATTTCGCAATAACTGTACGCAGTATTATCAGTGTCAGGTCGTAAGACCGAACCTCAGAAGAAATGAATTTGTTGCCGGTTTAAAAATGTAAATGAAGAGGTACTGGCAGAGCTTGCAGCAGACAGTTTTATTGAGCTTTCCAGCAGAGAAAATATTCATGATCTGCTCAGCACAACAGCAAACGCACAGGAGCAGTTTTACACCGTGTGCGACCATCATCATTTCCTCCTACGACTGGTCCGATATTGAGATAGAAGCCAGAGCAGCCGGTGCAAATGCTTTCATCAACAAACCGTTGTTCCGTTCCAGACTGGCAAAAACCTTCAATATCCTGGTGGGTGAAGAGCAATCAAAAGAACAGGAAATGTCACATTCCGAACTGCAGAACATGGATCTGACAGGTTACCGCGCACTGCTTGTGGAATACAATGAGCTCAACGCGGAGATTGCCATGACAGCCAACGCTTTTGCAGAAGATGTTCTGGCCGCTAAAACGGTTGGAATGAACGAACATATCTCCAAGCCTCTCGATCTGAATGCAATTGCAAAAACACTGAAAAAATGGCTGCTATTCATCCCATCACCTGTGGAGGAGAGGGTATTCCTGCAAAGGTATGTTAAAAACGCCATACTCAGGGGACACAAAACCAGAACCGGAAAATCAGCTTTCGTACACCGGAAAGCTCTCCGTATATCTTCTGGCAGATTTCACGGTACATGCTCCGGGCAAACTGCCTCTCCTCCTCTGTCATCGGTATCTGATCAAAATTCGCCCGCACCGCCAGGTCGATCAGATGTGCAAAGTCCTCCCGGTTCAGCCAGGGAAACCTCAGGACCGCCTGTTCAGGAAATGCTGCCTCCTGACAATCGGCCTTCTCGGAAAATCCTGCAAATTCCATAACACGGCACACATCATAAAAGATTTCTTTTACGTCCTTTCCACACCTGCTCTTAATGATCCGCCGCCTTCTGACAAAGAGTGCGACTGCTGTGAACATCAGTAACGGAAGTATCCACAGAGCAGCTTTTGGGAGCTTCTTTCCGAAATCCTGTTCTGACGGTTCCTGTGTTTCCCTCTGCCGCTCCGTCATCACTGCAGACTCTTCCTGTCTGTTTTCCTCCGTCAGGTTCTGTAATTCTGTTTCCTGGTTCCCTGCTGTCTCTGCATAGCCCGGAGTAGCCTCCACCGGCACCCAGCCCTGTCCATCAATATAGATTTCCGCCCAGGCATGGGCTCTCGTATCCTTTACCTTTGCCACATACTGATGTCCTTTTTTACGGAAGCTCTTTGCTGGAGCCACATACCCTGTGACGTATCTGGCAGGAAGCCCGTACATCCGGAACATCAGTGTCGCAGCCGTGGCAAAATGCACACAGTAGCCCTGATGCTTCTCAAACAGAAAATATTCCGTAAATTCCTCACCTGAAGGAAACCTGCCCACATTCAGATTGTAGGAAGCATTCCTTTTCAGATAGCTCACAATAAAGTCCCTGATCTCCTGTACAGTCTGCTGCGTATTGGCATCACAAAGCGCCTTCAGACGCTGCAGGCGCTCCTCCGGATAGAAACAATAATTTTCATACGCAAACCGATGATATGCTTCCTGTTTTTCCGGCAGGTCTGCCCACTGACCGTCCGAAACCAGACTGTCCCAGTATACTTCTGCAGGATCCATCCATTCAACCGCGAGCAAATCGCCCCAATACCATTCCCCCACCATGGCTGTCGGATAGTAGTCATAGGCAAGCACTCCTTCCTTCTCCCCATAAAACACGGAAAAATACGGCTGATAAGCATATGCCCCGGCATGTTCTTCCATCCTGATCTCCATATGATAGGGATCAGGATATCCCATATCCCGTGCCACACGGCGAAACCTGGAAAAATACTCTGCCTGCATCTGCGCATCCAGGCTGTCCTCTCTTTCCTTCCACTCCGTCCCGGTGTAATCAGCGCCCGTATAGCACCGCAGATATACGGTTTCCTCAGGCTTATCCGGTACCGTTACCTGCAGGACCACTTCCTCTGTATGCTTTAGAAACTCTGTATTTCCAAGCTCACCGGTTCCAATACCAACGGTTCCCCAGGGACCTTCCCACTGTTCCAGCCAGTGCTGCGTCCTCCGGATCATGGAGCTTTCCTGAACCTGTACCTTGATTTCATCCTTATCCGCGAACCACGGCGCAAGCACCGGTGCAAGAAATGCATTTCCGGCAGCCAGCAAAAGCACCATCACTGCAGCCAGCAGAAGCAGGGCACCTGCTCTCTGCCCCCGGATCTCCTCCAGACCGCCTGCGGCGCAGGCACCGGCAAAGCATCCTGCCATCATGGCAAGAGGAACGAAATCCGGCACCTGACCCACAGCCAGGGCCGCACTGAAAACGACAGCCTCGCTGATGGTCACAAACATTCTTCCCCCGCGTACCACAAACCAGTAAAACAGAATGCCGGACCACGGAAAAAGAACCGCAAGCAGAGCATACAGAATCTGCATGCCATACACCAGATCCACCCTGCCGATATCTGTATCATTCTGATAGAGCAGGATCATCCGGCGGACAGCCTCAAAAAGAACTTCACCGCCCGATCTCAGCAGCTTCAGATTCCAGAAAACCGCCACACCGTAAACCAGAAGCATCACCAGTACTGCATACTTTCCATATTTCCCCATGCGGCTGATCAGAAAAAAGCATATGCCAAAGGCAAAGATCACGGCACACAGCTTCACGCGGTCGCAGGGCACCTCAAACACCCCAAGAAAGCTGAACACACACCCATAAACACCCAGATAGAAATACACCAGCATGATCAGGCTTCCCAGTCCGGACACACGCGGTTTTCTCTCTGCCTCCTGCTGCAGCAGCTCGATTCCTGTCGCTTTTCCTCTCATTTTTCACCTCTTCCGGTCCACACGTCAGATACACACGTCTTTGCTTCACTGCATCCTCTTGATAAACGCATGACCTGTTGTCCCCGACATCCACATCATACTTCCAGCAGAAAGCCCGAAATCTGCTCTTTCGGACGGCCCGTATCGAACACTGTCTCCTTCCTGTCATTGACAGAAAGCCCGGGCTTTGTATCCAGACGCAAAACTGTACTGAAGCCTTCCCCCGGATACATCTCCCGGTAATCCTCCCACAGATCTGTGCGCTTTGTACCGGTTCCCGCTCCCAGAAGCCGGTCTGTCATCTCATAGACCTGCTCCTCCCTGCTGACCGGCATCCTGCACAGAATGCCCTGCTTCTCATCATACCAGACCACCAGATGCTGCACACCTGTCCGCTGAAGCGAAAAGGACAGCGCCGCGGTAAGCTCCATCACCATATCCATCCTCTCTGCGCTTTCCTTCGCATCCGGATCCATATACAGATCCACCAGCACCAGAACACGATACCCGACCGGTCTTCCCAGCTCCTTCGTCATCAGTTCATCCGCCTTCGCACTCAGCTTCCAGTGAACCCTCTGCAGCGTATCCCCGTCACGAAATTCCCGGATCTGGAAAATCTCCGACGGATCATCTCCGCTCCTGTGGGGATCATATTCCTCCCCGTCCACCGGAAAATTCCGGGTCCGTTCACTCACCCGTATCTCCATCTCATAAAATCCCGGAAGCACATCCACATACGTCTCTTCCACACACGGAATTTTCCACGAAAACAGCCCCAGATAATCACAAACTCTGGCTTTTTCCACAAAGAAACGATATCTGCCGCAGAAATCTCCATAGGCGCTGCACATCACCCTCTCCTCCCTGCGTGCCGCCACACTCCCCGTCACAGGCAGCTTCACCCGCCGGGATGTGGACAGATTCTCAGCAGCGATCCAAAACCGCAGCTTTGTTACCGGAAGAAATCCCCTGTTCCTGATAGTAAGACTGACTCTGATCTCCTCATCCTTCCCTGCCGCCGGAAGCCTCACCGAAAGTCCCGCAGAAACCATTCTCCTGAAATACCGTGACATTACAAGCATCGCAGCAAACAGCAGAAGTTCAAAGGACAGAAGGGTAATCCCGCAGAACTCCCGGTACATGATCTCCACATAGACGGTCACCAGAACAATCACAAGATAGTAAACGACATTCCTCATACCTGTTTCCTCTTCGGCGTGGGCTTCGGCACCTTCTCGAGAATATCCTCTGCCACCGCCTCCGCTGTCACACGGCTCACTCTTGCCCGGGAGCTTAGGCGGATCCTGTGCAGAGCCACATCCCGAAACACAAACACCACATCACCGGGAGTCACATACGTACGCCCGTCCAGATACGCCGCAGCCCTCGCCATCTTCGCAAGTGACAGCGTCCCTCTGGGACTCATGCCCAGCTCCAGCATCGGATGCTCCCTGGTAGCCGCAGCCAGCGCCACCATATAGCTGTAGACCCTGTCATGAACAAACACCTGCCCGGCCTCCTTCTGCATCATTAGCAGCTCCTCCGCCCGGATCACCGGAACAATGCCTTCGATGGGATTTCCGGCCTCTCTCCCCTTCAGGATCGCCATCTCATCCGCTGCATCCGGATATCCCATTGACATACAGATCAGAAACCGGTCCAGCTGAGACTCCGGCAGCATCTGGGTTCCCGCCGATCCCACAGGATTCTGCGTCGCGATTACCGTAAAGGGCTTTGGCACCTCCCTGGTCATCCCGTCCACCGTCACCGTTCCCTCCTCCATCACCTCCAGAAGTGCTGACTGGGTCTTCGGAGAGGTCCGGTTGATCTCATCCGCCAGCAGGAGATTGCACATCGCCGCTCCCTCCTGATACCGGAAAGTCCCTGTCTCCTTCCGGTAGATCGAAAATCCTGTGATATCCGAAGGAAGTACATCCGGGGTAAACTGCACACGGTTCTGCCTCAGCCCGCACGCTTTTGCAAATGCCAGAGCCATCGTCGTCTTCCCCACACCCGGAATATCCTCCAGCAGAACATGTCCCCCCGCCAGTACCGCCATCATCAGCTTATACACACAGTCATCTTTACCGATCACCGCACGCTTCACTTCCTCTATAATCAACCTCGCCTTATCTGCGTACATACCTGTTCCCCCTGATAACAAAATCTGACATATGAAAAACTCCTATGCCTCATTCTAACATAGGAGTTTTCCATACACCACTTAAATTTTTCATAAGAGAAATCATAACCAGAAGCTCTCTTGACAACGTCCACCGTAAGACAAAACTTATCTTATGCTTATTTATTCTCCATCTACAGAGGCCGGACCTCAGAGTTTCTGTTAAACGTGAAAAACTCCTTCCTTTCCTCCCCCAGCAACGGCCTGCACCACTCGATAAACTCCTCCGTCACATGATTTCCTTCCTCATTGATAAACCGGTCCGGCACCTTATTCTCATACATCATAACCTTTTCGATCGGAATCCTGACAGGTCTTATAGAATAACGGCACGCCCGTTCTCCTCCGGCACCATTTCCATCACCTGCAAGGTCTCCTTCGACTCTCTCCATGCCGATCATCACTCCGGTGACACTTTCCATCGCCGCCTTCACAGCCTCTCGCCCCATCAGCACGGCCTCGTCCCGGTCAACACTGCTCTGACAGGCAGAGGATGCGCGTCCGGCAATGCCCGGCTTTTCACTTCTGGCCTTGATCCCGAGCTTCTGTATGATGCGATTCGCCAGATGGGCACTTACATCTCCATAATACACGGCACGTCCCACAGTAAAAGCCGGTTCTACAATGGGCTGTCCGTCAGCGCCCTTCAACCCCTCACTGACTACCACTACCACTCCTCGCTTTTTGTCAAAGATCCTTTTCACATCCGCAAGAAATTTGTCCTCATCAAAGGGGCTTTCCGGCAGGTAGATCAGATCCGGTCCATTTCCGTCCCTGCCTGCCAGCGCACCTGCTGCCGCGATCCATCCCACGTTTCGTCCCATGGCTTCCACCACACTGACATGGATCGGCAGTGACCGGACATCCCGGCAGATGTCACGCACTGTTTCAGCAAGATATCTTGCCGCACTGCCATATCCGGGTGCATGGTCGGTGATTGCCAGATCATTGTCGATGGTTTTGGGGATTCCCACGACACATACCTCCTGCTTTCTCCTGCGGCATGCCTGATAAACCCTGCCGCAGGCATCCATGCTTCCATTTCCCCCGTTGAATAATACATACCGGATCTGATATTTTTCAATCACCTCCGCAATATGCAGATAATCCTCTTCCTCCAGTGCATCCCTGCTTGTTCCGATTGCCGACCCGGGTGTCTGAAGCAATAAATCCAGTTCCTCCTGCGGCACTTCCTTCAGATCGAGAAAATTCTCCTTCAGGATCCCGCCGCTCCCGCCGATGGCTGCATACAGATGTGTGATTTCCTCATGCAGAAGCGTTTCCATTATTACCCCGTACAGGGACGCATTGATGACAGCTGTCGGAGCACCGCCATGAACAACTAACAGATTTCTTTCCATTTTCTATCTCCATTCTTCAGATCATTGTAACTGATAACATCTGCCTCCGGTGAGCAGGCTCCCCACGGCAGGTATTTATAAATCCAAATAACTCTGAACAGTTACGGATATTTTTATTTCTGTATAAATTCGTGTGCACATATATCTGAAAAATGTACACGCGTTTATCTTTTGTAAAATGGTAACTATTCAGAGTCCATTCGCAAAACCGCCTCTGCGAGGCTTTCCTTTTGCTCATGCAGGGCTCTCGCCCTATAGATTTATAAAATTTGCCTCCGGTGAGCAAGCTCCCCAAGGCAAATATTTATAAATCTGCATGACTCTGAACAGTTACATAAAATATAAACACGTGCGTATAGAATAAAATCTTATCTGCTGCTTTCCTACAATATTAATCCAATTTCCCGTCCGGTGTGCTGATACTGGTAGTATCTTACACCTGCTGCATCCATCATCCGCTTGGATGCGCGGACGGATGGTGTGTCCGCATATTTATCACAGTCATATACCACGGTCTTGATTCCCGCCTGGATGATCGCCTTTGCACATTCATTACACGGGAACAGAGATACATACAGCTTCGCTCCCTCCAGGCTGCCTCCCCGGTAGTTCAGGATCGCATTCAGCTCACTGTGGGTAGTATAGAAATACTTATTGTTGAAATCATCTCCCTCTCTCGCCCAGGGAAACTCGTCATCCGAGCATCCCATCGGGAACCCATTGTATCCCATGGAGAGGATCTTATTGTCGGAGCTTACGATACAGGCTCCCACCTGGGTATGCGGATCCTTGGAACGCATGGCGGAAAGCATCGCTACTCCCATGAAATATTCATCCCAGGAGATATATCCCTCTCTTTTGTCACTCATCCCGGTCTCTTCTCCTTTCCGAGACTTTCATTGCTATTTTTCTTATAACTGTCCGGTACCTTCAGGGTGCTGCCTGTTTTACTTTGTACCGAAAATACGGTCTCCGGCATCTCCGAGTCCCGGAACAATATAGCCGTGATCATTCAGGTGATCGTCAAGCGCACCGATGTAGATATCCACATCCGGATGCATCTCCTGCATCTTCTTCACACCCTCCGGTGCTGCGATAATGCACATAAACCGGATGCTCTTTACTCCCTTATCCTTCAGCATCTGGATCGCTGCCACGGAAGAGCCTCCCGTAGCCAGCATGGGATCCACTACAAAAACCTCACGCTCGGAAGAATCTGCCGGAAGCTTACAGTAGTACTCCACCGGTTCCAGGGTATCCGGGTCACGGTAAAGTCCGATATGCCCTACCTTTGCCGCCGGAATCATCTCAAGCATCCCATCCACCATGCCAAGTCCCGCTCTCAGGATCGGCACAACTGCCAGCTTCTTTCCCTGAAGCTCTTTCGCCGTCATATGACAGATCGGTGTATCGATCTCTACATCCTGGAGCTTCAGATCCCTGGTTGCCTCATAGCACATCAGCATGGCGATCTCGCCAATCATCTGACGGAAATCCTTGGAACCTACTTCCTTTCTTCGAATCATTCCTATTTTATGCTGGATCAGCGGATGATCCATTACGATTACTTTCGACATCTCTTTTCCTCCGTTTTCTTTTTCTTAGTGTTCGTTTAACAGTTCCTGTTCATTCAGGATAACCACCAGCCGGGAAATCATTTTTTCCAGGGTCTCATAGCATTCCCCGTAATTCACCAGATTTTTCCCCAGCGGGTTCGCAATTTCTTCCATGCATCCGATATACTCTGTAAGCAGAAAAACATTTTCTACATAAGTATGCTCTTCGCATACCTTTCTTTTCAGAACCGGATCCATCACAAGAATCAGAGTCCTCTCTCCAAAATCCGCATCCTGAAGCGGAGTCGCCTCATGCGTCTTCATGGTGATCCCGTGACTCATCATCACCGCCTCGGCTTTCTGATTCACAGGTTCCGGAAATAGAACCACACGTCCCCTGGACTCTATTTCCAGGTCTTCCAGGAGAAATTTGCTTCTCATAATAAACTTTGCCATAGGACCGAGACAGGTGTCAGTGTTACTCACAAAGATCAGCTTATCATACCGTTTCATAAAACCCACTCCTATACCTTACAAATCTGATGCCCTGCCGCTTTGATCAGGCGGTTCATAATGGCCTGCCCCATCTTCGGTGTATCAAATGACTCAGAATAAATCCTGTTCACCGCCAATTCATCAAACTCTCTGAGAATCCCATACAGATGCTGTGCGATCGTAAGCTCCTGACGGATGCTTCCCATCGACTTCACGATGCCGCCATGATAGAGCGGTGCCGTCTCATCCGTACAGATGACACCGATTTTCTCCCCTTTCGCCTCCCCTTCTGCAATCCATTCGTTTATCTTCCCGACGACCCTGCCGGATTCCCCTTCAACGATCATCAGACTGGCTGCCGGTGCATAATGCCGGTATTTCATTCCCGGAGCTTTCGGACGAATACTGCTGTCTGCAGAAACCAGCCCCTGATCCATCTCCACATCACCGATGACTGCCGCCAGCATTTCCCGGCTGATGTATCCCGGACGAAGAATCACCGGCTTCTCCTCACTCAGATCCACGATCGTGGACTCCAGTCCGATCCCCACACTTCCGCCATCAATGATCATATCGATCCTGCCGTTTAAATCCTCTGCTACATGGGCTGCTGTAGTCGGACTCGGCCGCCCGGAGGTATTTGCACTGGGCGCGGCAATATACCCGCCTGCGCACCTGATGAGTTCCCGGGCGATCTCATGATCTGGCATCCGCACGGCAACTGTATCGAGTCCTCCCGTCGTTCCGTAGGGTACCCTCTGATTTTTCCGGAAAATCATGGTCAGCGGTCCCGGCCAGAAAGCCTCTGCCAGAAGTCTGGCTTCCTCCGGAACTGTCTCTACGATTCCCTCCAGATCCCCGGCCTCTGCAATATGTACGATCAGCGGATTATCCGAAGGTCTGCCTTTCGCAGTATAAATCTTTGCGGCAGCCTGCTCATCCAGTGCATTTGCCCCGAGACCGTAGACCGTCTCCGTCGGGAAAGCCACCAGCCCGCCACTCTTTAAGATTTTCCCCGCTCGTGCCATTCCATCCGGTGAAATGTGAGTTGTCATGTCTTCGATGATTGTCTTCATAAATGTGCCTCTCTGCTCATTCCATTCGCCTGTTCCGTACTTTTCTGGGTTCATTATAACACTTCACCCGGAAAAGGGCAATCCTTTAAACATTCCATGATGCCCCTGTATACCGCCTGTGCCACCCTGTCCTGATACTCCTCTGTCGCCAGCTTTGCCTCCTCTGCCCGGTTTGACAGAAACCCACACTCTACGATAACCGTAGGACTTTTGGACCGCTTCAGCAGATAATAAGTATTATTGGCTTTTATCTCCCTGGGACGATCCACCTGAAGATCTGTATTCAACGCATCCTGTATGCAGCCCGCCAGCAGCCTGCCCGGTTCCGACTGGGTGTAATAAAAGACCTGGGGACCATGCACCGATTCCTGGGGATAGCTGTTCTGGTGGATGCTTACGGTAAAGACCGGATTCTCTTTTTCAATAATGTCACACCTCTTACGCATGTCGCTCTGCTTCTGGTTCGCCGCCCCCGGTTCTGAAAGACTGTCCCCATCCTTCCTTGTCATGACGACCCGGATTCCTTCCTTTTCCAGGCACTTCTGCAGCTTCTTCGATATCTCCAGATTAATATCCTTCTCCAGAGCACCTCCGATTCCGATCTTACCCGGATCATCCCCGCCATGGCCGGCATCGATCACAATGGTCCTCTCTGCCTTTTTCACCTGGGTGGAAGCCGCCTGCTTCACCCCTCCTGTTGCAAGCAGAAGAGCGGCAGCCAGCAGCATACATCCCATGACCGTTTCCATCTTTATTATTCTTTGCATTTCTTTGTCTCCTGAATACTGTTAGTAAACTATATGCAGATACAGGAGCTTTCATAGATATAAAAATAGTAACTGTTCAGAACAGCCTGACACAAACCTGTCTGCAGTTCTGAACAGTTACCAAAAACGACTCCTGACCAACACGGACTCCCCGCCCTGATAAGGAGTAGATCCAGATGTGCCAGGACGTACTTGCACATAAACGGATGCCTTAATGACCTTTGGATAACTTTTCATAATAGGTACGTTTATTCTGATACATATGATTATCTGCCTTTTCCAGCAGCATCGCCATCGTACAGCCCGGATACTCTTTTGATAAAGCATACCCTGCGGCATAACTGAGCTTCACATTACCGTTCAGACGATTGTGCTGTTTCACCGTATCCTCCAGATTAGACAGTATCTTCAAAGCCATCTCTTCATCACACATTTTTATCACGGCAATAAATTCATCTCCCCCGTAGCGGCCCAGGAAGGCCCGTCCGGGTATATTCTGTCTGAGGGCATCCGCAAAACGGGAAATCATTTCATCTCCTGCTTCATGCCCGAAGGTATCATTGATCTTCTTTAACTGGTTAAGATCAAACATCATCAGACAGAGTTCCTCGCTGATCACTTCCTCTTTCTTTATCATCTCGCTGCAGCGGCTTCTGTTAAACAGTCCCGTAGCAAAATCAATCGTTGCCTGTTGATTCATTTCTACAATAGATATTGCTCCCATCACCACAACGTACGCCAGTAAAACAGCGATCGTATTCATAATCCGGTAAGAATTTCCTCTTATATAAAAAAGTATTACATCCAATGCTACCCCTGCAACCAGAAACAGAAAGAAACCAAACGTGATCCAGATCCTTTTTTCCTTATTTTTCCACTCATCTGCCACCGCCAGCACCACGGCAATCGCAGTGATCCCCATTGCCACATGACTCAGCTTCAGGCTTTCTCTCAGATCCATCTTTCCTGTTAACTGCAGCAGGATCTGAAGGATTATGACAACACCCGACACCACACAGGCAACATCGAGCAATTTATGCTTTTTCTTAAACTGTGCATAGATGAACAGTAAAAAAGGAATCACGGACAAAGCTAACGCAGATAAAGAAATCTGACTGAGCAGCATGGTATTATACGGAAAAAACAGGGGTGCGGACCGAATATCTGTAATCTTCCACAGCCCTACAAAACATGAGAATATTCCCAGATACAATAAACTGTTTTTGTTTCTTTTCTGGATCCATGAAAAAACAGAAACAATGATAAATACAAATCCTACTCCGATTGCAAGTGCACTCAGCAGAATATCTACCAGATCACCACGAATCCTGGCAGCAGATATCGCATATCGGGAACCAAGATAAAAGTCCACATTCCTTCCGGCTACATCCTTATAGACAGGAGTGACTACAACTCTGATCTGCTTCCCCCTGTCCTTTTCTGATACAGGGATCATCACCCAGTTGCAACCGACATTTTTTGTGACAAAAGAATCATTTCTGGGGTCCAGACTGTAGATTCGCTCACCTTCCCTGTATACCTGTGCATAATGGTGAACCAGATAAAATGCAAAACAATTGTCCCCCTGCCCGACAGGCAGGGGATCTATGATATATTCCTTTGTTATACCTGCCGGAGCTTCAGGATCCTCCACTTCTTCATACCTTACATCCTCAAGAAGCTGAGAGCCATCCTCCTCTTCCTTTTGAAAAATAATGCTGTTCTGATTAATTCCAAGATAAATCATCAGAAGGATCATCCCACAGATTATAATTAAATAGAACAGGGGAATTTTCTGGTGTAATTTATCTTCATATCTCATCTCATACCACCGTCTTTTTCTTTTGCATGTATTTTATGAGCCAAGGGACAAATGGAGATAAAATACATGCTTGCATGTATTTTTATGTCTATGGGTCCCTCAAAGCATGAGCAAGTAGCCATTTTTCGAAGAAAAATGAGCGGATTGCGAATGTTTTTCGGATTTCGGAAGCGCGAAGCGCGGAAAAATCCGAAGGCATCATGGGGTCAAATGCTTTTGACCCAAACATCATTTTATTTATCATACAACATTTCCTGATAAAATACAATTGATAAAAACAGACAAAAGCTGCTGCACAAGCATTCACCACATCCGGTAAATGACTGCCGTGCAGCAGCTTTCAGGAAGTTTACACATTAGCTTACATATTTGTAGAGGACATCCCAGATTGATGACCTTTCCAATCCCAGCTTCCAGGCAGCAACTCCTCCAAGATTGTATTGCTTAACAAGCTTTGCTTTCTCCTCCACAGACTTCTCATTTTCCAGCCAGATCTGGTACAGACTTCCATCTGAAGCCTCCAGCTGTGCATAATCCTGGGACGTCTCCTCACTCCAGTTTGCCGTAACGCCGTAATCGGCAAGCCACTGGTCTGCCGTATTCATACCGACCGCCTCACTGGTAACGTTCCCCTGTGCGTCTGTATTCCACAATCTGGTGTAGAAGGGTACACCGCTGATAATCTTCTCGGCCGGAACCTCCTTTAAGGTTTCCTCGATTCCTGACTTTTCAAAGCCAAGGGAGGCCACGCTCCCCGCCTCCGAGCCGACATAGTGCTCATCGTATCCCATGATGATCACATAGTCTGCCACGACCCCCAGCTCCTCCCTGTCATAGTGGGCGGTAAAGGGCATGGGCACAGGAACGTCCACTGAGAGGACGATCCCGTTCTTCCGGCATTTTACAGAAATTTCCCGGATAAACTGAATATAACCTTCCCCTGCCTCCTCCGGAATTGCCTCAAAATCAATATTAATCCCATCCAGGCCATACTGCACGGCTGCAGCAATCAGCTGGTTCGACAGCTTTTCTCTGGAAGCACTCGATGCCAGCACCTTCGTGGTATCGATCTCCTGACTGAAATTGTCTGCCAGTGCCCAGACCTCCAGTCCCTGTGCATGTGCATATGTTACATAATCCTCACTGACCAGGGACGAGATATTTCCGTCATTATCGGCAATCGAAAACCATGTAGGTGAAATGACGTTGACACCCTTCATCTCTGCAATGTCATAGGGAAGACTGTAATTCGAATCCATACTGGTAGTCTGATGCCATACCAGATTGATCTTGTGATCTCTTTTGATGCTGGTATAAACCGGTTCCTCAAATGCCCGGTCCGTTACCTCCCGGTAAACCGTGTCCAGCTTCTTATTCTGTACGTATCCTATGTAACCGTCCGGTGTCAGTATTTTGGACCATTTCTCCATCTGTTCCAGCACAGTAAGCTTCTCACCTTTCGTTACACTTGTCAGGACCGGGCTCTTGATGCCCCCCTGATACCGTACTTCTTCATCTTTTTTTACATCGGCATAGCTGGTTTCCCCCCACTGATAGGTAACCGTCAGTCGGTTCGGGTTCTCATACAGTGTATATTCCATATTGGTATACTGCTGTACATAGGCTGCGGCAATGTAGGCCTGTGTCCCGTCCACTTTTACGATCGTATAGCCCGCATCCTGCGTATTTCCGGACAACGTGTATGTGCTTCCGCCTGCAGGAATATTGATGATATCTGTGGGCGTGGTATACACCATCAGATTGGCATCCGCATCCCAGTAAAAGCGGTCATTCAGATACTCCTTCACTGCCTGATAATCCAGATAGGGAACCCCGTTTTCAACCAACCCTTTATATGCAGATACTTCGTCCTGCATGACCAGAGCCAGCTGCTTCTCATCAGATACTGCAAAATACTCCTGTGAAGACATCACTTCCTGCGATGGAGTATATTTTTCTACAATCCTGCTTATGATACCGATCGCCGCGACAATAACTATTAAAACCACTGCCGCCAGTATCGGCACTGCCCTTTTTTTCATTCCTTGTACCTCCAACCCGTATTTATCCTGCGATAATCTGATTATAACATATTTTCTTTTGCGGAAATGCAAATTTCGACATTTTTAATAATTGTTAAGAACAAAACGTAAAATGAATACCTTCCCTGCAGATTGATCTGCCCGGATCCGGACTTCCATTTCAAAGGTGACTGTAAGGGGTACTTTCACCTGTCCGGAACATTCAATCCATGTCTTTTACCACATCGAATCCGATTCCGCATATTTCATCGGACTCATTTCTGATATAATCACGCATATAACACCGATCCTCCCGGACGGTACATACAATTGCTATCTCCTCCGGGCTGCTGGGATTCCCGTTTAAGAGCAGTGGTATGCCTGCTTTCTGATACTGCCGCAGTTCCCGGCACAACCGCCTTGCTTTTACCTTTCTTTTTCCTTTAATCTCAGTGACACATCCTTTCTTCCGCCCTCCCGGTGCTTCCCTGCTGACACCTGTGATATATTATTTCCGGTCCGGCTTAATCACCGGCAGCAAAAATCCCTGTCCTCAAAACACGTCTCCCTGCCGCACAGTCAGAGAAAACGAACGGCGTATTGTGTAAATCGGGGTTGGATGCAATGAACAATTGCTTGAAACTTTTTTAGAATATATCGCGAAGAACATCGCTTGAAACTTGTAACTGTCTGTCATTCTGTTTATCGTTTTCTCTTATCATTTATTATATACAATAAACAATCATTTTGCAAGCACTTTTTATGAAAAATCTTCAGAACAGCAGCAAAAAAGTAACTATTCAGAGTCCATTCGCAAAATCGCCTCTGCGAGGCTTTCCTTTTGCT
>UQCM01000062.1 GCA_900539525.1 uncultured Blautia sp. | reverse complement strand
TATCTATAGACTTATTTTAGATATTTGCCTTGTCTACTTGACAGGGGGCTGATCAAAAAATACGAAGACTGCTGGGAAAGAGGCTTTGATTATGTGGACAGAAGATAAGAAAGTGGCTGCGAAAGCAAAGAAGCCTTCCATTCATGAAAGACTGGAAATCAATAAGAGGAAAATTCAAGAAAAACAGGGAAAAGATAAGCCGGAGAGAGGAGCTGATCGGGGCGTAATGTAAAGCCAACAAAAAGCATAAGGAGAGCACGAGGAATAAGGTGGAAAGAAAGTCAACGCAGAGATTGTGTATGCTCCAATGGTTGCTGAAGCATATGAGTATCAGTACAATGCGGATGCATTTGAAGCAAGAGGCGGTGCAGATATGAAGGTTGAAGCAGCGAAAGAAGTGCCAATGGTAAGGACAGATAAAGCCAGATAGTAATTTGGGCGTGGGAGTAATCCTGCGTCCTTTTTGTGTTTTAATACAGCCATTTTCCCTGACTGCTTTAGCTCCCTCCATGACATTGATATCAGTAGGATTGGGCATACCTTTTCAAATTAAATTATAGCATAAATCCGTCTGTTTCACAAGAGCTTCCAGTATTTCCTAATCTGCGCATCCAGTATCCTATTGTAAAAACAGGGATTTGATTTTCCTAGCACCATGCCTTACAAGATTGTCCACTGGTTTGAAAATCATGAATTGTTGTGAATGCGTTGCGGAAAAAAGTGGGGTATATTATAATTATTTTAGATACGAGATTGCTTCAGATGCACAGTAGAAAGGTGTCATGTGTTGTATGATGCGTATCTTGCAGCAGGAAGAGCGAGGTATTCCGAAGAGATTGGAATAAGAAGAGAACTTGGAACTGAGAGTCCAAGAGAAAGCGAGGGCTTCATTACGTGAAACGTAACACCAGACAATTATGCATGATGATTCTTGTTTTTGGGATTATTGCAGTAGCATATGCTTGCCGGTTTCTTGCTATGTATGACATTGGCGGAAGCAATCCAAGTTATGTACGTGCTGCATTATATCTGTTGTTGTTTGTCCTGTGGGGATATTCCCTGGATCATCGTATCATTCAGAAGCCAGTATTGCATTGTCTGCGTCTGATGGCAGCCTTGATACTGATATGGATGATTTTTCGGACATTTAAATATGAGATCGTTACTAATCTGACGGTAGCGCGTTATCTGTGGTATCTGTATTACCTTCCCATGCTGTTTATTCCGCTCCTTGGGGTGTATGTTGCTATGTATATGGGAAAGCCGGAGTCTTACCGGCTGCCTGCGAAGAGTCAGATACTGGCAGTGATTCCTGCGTTGTTATTTCTGGCAGTGATTACAAATGACCTGCATCAATGGGTATTTGTCTTCAAAAGTGGGATTCCGGGAGTGTCTGATAACAAGGTATATTCTCATCGCTTACTATATTTTGCGTGTCTTGGATGGATGGTTGTTTGCATGTTGTTTACCATCATTCATTTACTACGACAAAGTCGTGTTCCGGGAATTGGCAGAAAGCGAATGATGCCATTTATCCTAGGCTGTGTCATGTTATTGTACGGATTGCTGTATCTGGTGGATTTCCCAAAGGTACGTTTTATGTTTGGCGATATGAATGTTATGTTTTGTCTGTTGTATGCATCAATTTATGAAAGCTGTATCCATTGCAAGATGATACAGTCCAATACTGGGTATGTCGGGTTATTTGAGGCAACGACACTGGTGTCCTGTATTGTTGACCAGGATGGTCGCGTGCTGCTCCGCTCTAAGACGACAAGAGAGGACATGGTCTGTCCGCAGGATGGACAAACCATCATCAGTCCAGAGGGAATGCGTATTTCTTCAGCGCCAATCAAGATTGGTTATACTGTCTGGGGGGATAATATCCTTCAATTGACAGAACTTCGCAGCCACTTGAATGCCAATAAGGTCAAAATGGAAGAAAATAAAAAGAAACTGCAGGATGCTTATTTGGTAGAGAAGCAGTTACATGAGCTGGCTGAGAAGAATCGTATTTATGATGAGCTGGAAGCAAAGCATGGAAAACAGACCGACCGGATATGTGAATTGCTTGCATTGTGTAAGGATGCTGATGCAGATGAACTGCGGGCTTATATGAAGGAAATCATGCTGATTGGTACATATATTAAGCGAAGTGCGAATCTGTATTTCCTTGGCAAGGAATACGAGATGCTGCCACAACAGGAGATTCGTCTGACTTTTGATGAAGCTGTGCGTGCGTTAAATGCAGGAGGAACAGAATGTGGGGTAGCATATCTCATAACAAGACCGATGCGGACATCAGAAGTCGCTCGTCTGTTGGAACTGGTGAAAGATGTAGTGGGAATGGCGAGAGGTGGTTTACATTCGCTTTTTCTTTCTTTGTCCGATACGGAGATGAATCTTTCTGTGGAATGTGAGGGTAATCTTTTGGAGGTGGTATCCTCGAAAGTGACAACCTGTATGGAGGAAGGGTTATGGCTTATTCGAACACAGATTGGAGGCGGGGACAATGGGTAAATGGAAAAAGCTCCGAGTGAATGCAATTAAAGAAAGCTTTGATCAGCTTCCGACAGCAGTATGCTTCTTTGACAATCTTGGAGGAATTGTGCTTTGCAATCGGCAGATGTATCGTCTGAGTCAATATCTGTTCCAAAGTGATATGCAATATCTTGGTGAGGTGAAGATTTCGCTTGCCTCACCACCAGATGGTGTGGTAAGGCTTTCGGATATGGCGGATACGTATCGTTTCCCGGATAAGACAGTATGGCAATTTGAATGGACGAAAGTAACAGACCGGTATGGAGAAGTCTATACCCAGCTTACAGCTGCTGATATTACAGAATTACACCGGGCGCTGGTGCAGCTTGCAGATGATAATAGGAAGCTCGAAGAAGATGCAAAGAAGCTTCGTGAGCTTTCTGAAAATGTTGAGGCGGTTGCCAGGGAAAAAGAACTGTTGGCTGCGAAATCTGCGATGCATGATAGTCTGGCTGCCTGCATTACGGTAACAAAGCAGTATCTTGCCGGAGATCTAGGTGAGGTGGATGCAGGAATGGTGCTTCAGGAATGGGGAAAAAGTATTGCCTTTCGAGAAGCGGCTCTATTATCAGCAAAGGAAAAACTGTTTCACGATGCGAAGAGTAGTGGTGTGATGGTACGGATGAAAGGGGAAGAGCCGAAGGGAAGCACGGCAGATTTGATGTATGTTGCGATGCAGGTCTGTCTGAATAACGCAATCCAGTATGCACAGGCAACGGAACTTGAGATAAACATTTGGAACAATGCTGACAATTATATGGTGATGATAGGAAATAATGGCAAGCAACCGGAGCAAACGATTATGGAAGGCGGAGGTCTTACCAATTTGCGTCATCGGATAGAGGCAGCAGGAGGTACGATGGTTGTACAGAGCCTGCCAGAGTTTTCTTTGATAATAGATGTACCAAAGAACTAGACTCTGAGAAAGGGGATGAAGAGTAGTGAAAAAGATACTAATTGTTGAGGATCAGGCACTTGTCCGTATGTATTTGTGTTCTTGTGTGGAAAAAAGTGGTGAATGTGAAGTGGCAGGTGTATTAACGCGTGCAGATGCAGCACTTGCTCGATGTGGTGAGGGGCATATCGATTTGATTTTGATGGATATTTGTACAGAAAATGATTCGGATGGTCTAAGCGCAGCGGAGTCGATCAAGAAGTTCTACCCTCGGATTAAGATTGTGATGGTAACCTCGATGCTGGAGGGGCGTTTTCTGGACCGGGCAAGAAAAATTGGTGCGGACAGCTTCTGGTACAAGGATTCTCCATCTAGGGATTTGGTCGGTGTGATTGCGGGAACGCTTCATGGTGAGCATTTCTGGCCCGACAGAGTACCGTCAGTGCAGTTTGGAAAAGTACTTTCCTGCGACTTGTCTGAACAGGAGATGAGAACCTTGCGTTTGCTGTGTGAGGGGAAGACCAATGCAGAAATTGCAACCAGTCTTCATGTGGCAGAATCCTCAGTGCGTACTTATATTAATCGTATGCTGGAGAAAACAGGCTATCCGAATCGCAATCGCCTGATGGTGGCGGCAGTTAGTAAGCGATTAGTAGTTCCGGGTAATCCGCTTGAAACAATGGAAGATAATTAAGACAAAACCGTTTTGCCAATATGATTTGGTGGAACGGTTTTTTTAAAATTCTGTAAACTCGGAATAAATAATGCATTTGTCCACACTTTTGAGGACAGACAAGTTGATGGCTTTTTGCTACAATAACATCAAGAAGTAAGATGTCACACACATCGGATATATCGCTTAGGAAAGGGGGAAGGCTCGATGCGAAAAATAGTGGTGGATATGCAGAATTTTCTGTTTGCCGACTCCGTAGCGATCGCCTTCAGAAGTTCGGGTTATGATATCGATGTGATACGTACAGAGTCTCCAAAAGATACACTGGAATTATGTCAAGTGTACAAACCGTATGTGCTTATAATGGAAGTAACCAGCTATACTCCTTGGAAACTTGATGAGAGGTTGAACCTCCGGGAGCAGGTAAAGGCAGTGTGTCCAGAGTGTAAAATTGCCCTCATCGTAGATTCTAACACGGAGAGACAAGCAGCAAAGGACATTCGGGATGCCAAGAAAAATGGTCTTATTGATCAGTTTTTCTACGGTTCTATGACTGCCGAATATCTGATGGATCAGATTTATGCGATGTAAGACGGAAAACTTATTGGACTTGCTCCAAAACAGCAAACAAAGATCGGGGGGTTCCTGTTTTGGAGAAAGCCAGAAAAGAATGAGATGGATTAGGAGGAATGCATGATGAAGCATTTCCCATTACGATTTGGAATCGTGATATTACTTATCAGTGTATTGTGTGGCTGTGAATTGAAACCAGGAAAAAACAATTCAGATACCAACAAACAACAGGAAGGCAACCATGTTACGATACCAGATGACAATAAGATACCAGACAATCATAAAACACCAGAAAGTGGTAAGGCAGAAGCTGAAGAGTCAGAACTTGCAGTATTACAGCAGCAGATTGCCGAGAACGGATATGGAGCTGGAGTGTCTTTCCTGGGTTACGTAGACAGTGAACTTCACATGACAGAGTTGTCTAATTATTTGGAGGCAGGTTTGTTTATGGAAAAGTATCCGTTTTTAATGGATGCAGACTGTTTTATGACAGAAGGACAGGAATTGTACGCAATCGTACCACCAAACAAAAAGGGACAGATTATGGTGTATGCTTCTGAGATTACGGAAGAAGGTGTATATGCAGATGATAAAAGCAAGTCACTATTTACCGGAAAGCCGGGAGAAGTTCTTATACTGAAATGCAATTTCAGTGAAATTTATTCTAATGTGCTAGTCACAGTTACAGATGGCGGAGGCGCAATAGAATTTCGACCTTCCATTTCATTAAGGGATGGACATCTGGCAGAGCTTGAGGACGTGTATGACTTTACCGTATACGAGGATTTCCCTGATGGGCAGTCAATAGAGATTGCATTGGAAATGTTATATGAAATCGATGAGGTCAGACAAGCACTTGAAAATGGCATGAGCCTTATGTACATCGGTAATACAGATGAGATAGATGGAGGCAGTTGCATGTTGTTTGAATTAGGAACCGATGGAGAGTACCAGTTCGTACGGGAACAGCTTTACGGTGTCTGTGATAACCGGATTTACGCCTATGATGTTATAGGAGATGCATGGAATATTATATATTAAATGATGAAATGAAATTTTATTTGTGATCTGCCGGCAGAGAACGGAAAACATAGAGAAGATCATTTTTTAAGAGGAAAGGAGCAATTGTTATGGGACTTATTAAAGCAGGTATGGGTGCTGTCGGAGGCACTCTCGCTGATCAATGGAAAGAGTTTTTCTACTGTGAATCTATGCCAAAGGAGGTACTTGTTACTAAAGGGCAGAAACGTGTTACGGGACGTTCTTCGAACACAAAAGGGAATGACAATATCATTTCAAACGGTTCGGGTATTGCGGTAGCAGATGGACAGTGTATGATCATCGTGGAACAGGGTAAGGTCGTAGAAGTCTGCGCAGAACCAGGTGAATTCACTTATGATACCTCAAGCGAACCATCTATTTTTGCAGGAAATCTTGGCGAAAGTATCAAAGAAACATTTAAGACGGTAGGAAAACGTTTTACTTATGGTGGAGATACGGGAAAAGATCAGAGAGTTTACTATTTTAATACAAAGGAAATTCTGGAAAACCGTTTTGGTACACCGAATCCGGTTCCGTTCCGCGTAGTAGATTCGAAGATCGGACTCGATATTGACGTAGCCATTCGTTGTTCTGGTGTATATTCTTACAAAATTGCCGATCCACTGTTATTCTATTCCAATGTTTGTGGAAACGTAGAACAGGAATATTCACGTGAGGAATTAGACGCGACTCTTAAAACAGAGTTTATCTCTGCTTTGCAGCCTGCATTTGGACATTTGTCTGAATTAGAACTTCGTCCGAATCAGATCGTGACTCATAATACCGATCTTGAAAATGCGATGAACACAGCGCTTTCAGAAAAATGGGGCGCACTTCGAGGATTAAAGGTTGTAAGTATTGCACTTGGCTCTGTAACTCTTCCAGATGAAGATGCAGAACTCATTAAACAGGCACAGCGTACAGCAATCATGCGTGACCCTACGATGGCAGCAGCAACACTGGTTGGAGCACAGGCAGATGCAATGAAGACAGCAGCAGGTAATGAGGCAGGTGCTATGACCGGATTCATGGGCATGGGTATGGCAATGAACCAAGGCGGCGGCATGAATGCACAGAATTTATTTGCTATGGGACAGCAACAGCAGGCGCAGCAGATGGCGGCGCAGCAGCAGGCAGCTCAACAGGCAGCACCGGCAGCAGATGGATGGAAATGTGCTTGTGGCACAGTGGTAAATGGAAATTTCTGCCCGAACTGTGGATCAAAGAAGCCAGAACCTGAGCCGGCACCAGGTGCATGGAAATGTAAGTGTGGTGCTACAGCGACTGGTAAGTTCTGTCCGGAATGTGGATCACCAAAACCGGTTGCGGATGATGTATGGACCTGTTCTTGTGGAACGGTAAATAAAGGTAAGTTTTGTCAGAATTGTGGAGCAAAGAAACCAGAGGGAGTACCTCTTTATCGTTGCGATAAGTGTGGATGGGAACCGGAAGATCCAGCACACCCACCAAAATTCTGCCCAGAATGTGGCGACATCTTTGACGCAAACGACAGAAAGTAGCATAGGAGAGGAGGAATTCTTATGTATAGACTTCCATCTGAAGAAAAGCAGCATAAAGAAACAATCGGTGCTTTGATTTTGAGTATTATCATTATTATCGCAGGAATTGGCGGTATGATCTATACAAAGCACGAAAGCTTGGAGTATAAGAATTCTACGGATGTTCGAACACTTCATGCAACTGTTTATAGTTGTGAACAATCGAAAGAAAAAGATAATAATGGAGAGCGAAAAGAAGAATATAAGGTAAGATTTACTTATGAAATCGATGGAACGACATATGATGATTCTAAGATTTACTATAAAGAAATGAGGAGAGGAGATACCGTACAGATTACGGTTTACAGGAATTCAAAGGGAACATATAAACTGGAACCAGGACCAACTCCGATTTATTTCTTTGGATTTGCAGTAATGATTCCGCTAGGTATCATTGGTTTCGTCGTAATAAGTAAAGATCTTATTAAGTATCGCCGAGAAGAAAAAGAAGGTAGAAGACTGTAAGCATGGAATGGGAGGAAGGAACATGATGAAAACATATAGAAGTTTATCGGTATTTCTGATAGCGGTTATGCTTGTTGGACTTTGTGCATGTGGCTCGAAAGAGGGAAATGCAAAAGGTAACGGATATAAAAAAGAGGTAGATACTTATACACATGAGAAAGATGACGCAACGATCAGTTTTGAGATTGCCAAGGAGTTAGGCTATCAGGAAAAAACGTCAGATACAAACACGTTAGAACTTGAAAATCAAGAGAACGATACGTTAATCGAAATTGTATATTTCCACGAGAATTCGAAAAGTTCTACTGTAGTGCGTGAGGCTGATTACTACGGAGAAGGTTTCAGTGATTTTGAACATATTACGATTGGCGATTACAAAGGATCTAAGGTATTTAGAGACTGGGGAAAAGCAGATGAGATTCATGAGTGTGAGATACGATTAGTGCTTACGGAACCATCTGATAAAAATATGGTTTATGCAGTGAAGGTGAATTTTAGAAAAGGTCTTCAGTGTGAAGACTTAGATGTGAAGGAATTTGTTGACAGCGAGGACTATATGCATTTCCTGAGTTCCTTTAAGGCGACATTAGAGGATTCCGAGGAAGAAACAAAGTAGGCATTCTTATTTCCATCTTCCTAATCCACGAAATATTCGGTAAGAATAAGGAGAAGGAGAAGGCACAAGAGGAACATGGGGAGACCAGATAGTCTGACAGATGAGGAGGGATGGATATGGGCTTATCAGAGGCGATGCTGCTTGCGTTTGCAACTACCATAATCTGTGCGTTTGCCATTGCTGAAAAAATCATTGACATAGACTTTGAACAGTTTATGCCGGAGAATTTGAAAAAAGCAAAAATGAAAAGAATGCTTGCAAAGCGCGAAACTCCGATGCAAGGGGCAAGGCTTCAGAAGGACATCAAGGATTCCTTTGAAAATGTGTTACTTCCGCTTGGAAAAGCAGATATGAGTTATCTTCCAAAGAGAATGGATCTTACATTCCGCAGAAAGATGGTTCATCAGGTGGAACTGCTGGGAAAGCATAAGCTTTGCCGGGATATCCGGGTGACGGACGTTGTACCTCTTCCGAAAAATAATTTCAAAAGATGGAATGATGACGGACGGGAGTGGAGGGAGTCTATCTTGCAGTGTAGTTCTCTGGAACGTCTGATTTCTCCTCAAGATGATGAAATAGTACATCAGATCTATCGGAAAAACAGTTACCTTCGGATTCTTCAGTCAAGGCACATTCGTCATTCGGATCGTCAGGGCAGGAACAAGGAATTTTATTCCGATAAAGGGAAGATCACCTGTCCATCCTGTGGAGCTGAGGTGGAGCTGAGCAGTCAGCAGGTCATCTGTCCATATTGTGGCGGTGTGATACAAAGTGAATTCTATGACTGGCAGACAGAAGTATTTGAAATCTATGAGAAGATGGGTGCAAATATGCAATACGGACTGTTATTGCTTGCTTACTCAGGTGTCATGTTCTTATGTCTGACCCTATGTCTTTATCTGATCAAAGATGCAGATGTTTCTCTTACCGTAGGTGTAATTGTTACACTGCTTATACTTCTGGGAATTGCGAGATTCTTTCGAACAAGGGAAGAAAAACAGGAAAAACTGTCGGAGAAAATCGTCAGATATTCGGAAAATTATCTGAGATCGTGTATCAATGAAGCACTTTATAAAGAAGTAAGTGATGAAGCGCTGATGGATTATGGAGTCGGTTCTATTGTATTAGAAAAAGTGGTTCATACGGACCAGACAACGGAAATAACAGTGAAGGTATATGGAACGGAGACCTACCTTCCTGAAAGAGGAAAACCATATACGAAGAAAATAAAGAAAACCCTCGTTTTGCAAAGGGCAAGATATCCGGAAAGAAGGAAAACGGACGGTGTATTTTTTAAGGAAAAGGATTGTCCATCCTGTGGTGCCAATTTCATACCGGATGAACATAACTGCTGTTCGTTCTGTGGTTATAGCTTCCGGGCAAACAATGCAAAATGGGTAATGAAAGCAATGAAAACATCATAATCAGAAGAAAATGAATTTGCCGGGAATCCGGTAACATAGTAGGAAGGGAGAAGGAATTATGGCTAATAAATGTGCAATCTGTGGAGCAGAAATTAATTTAGTACAAACTCAGAAACTGGCGGATGGTAATTGCATTTGCCGAAAGAATTGTAGAAGTAAGGGTATGAAAGCATTTGACTATGTGCATGCCAATCTTCCAAGTGTTCAGTCACATTTGGAGCAGGTGGACCGAGGAACAAAACTTTGGGAATATTTCTTTGTACCTCGTCTGAAAACAAAGAATAAAGCGCAGAAACTGAAACGATTCGGTGGTCATCTTTACGTAGCAGAGGATATTGGTCTAGTGGCATTTACCCAGGTGGATTATAAATTCTTCCTATTTGGAAAGAGCACACGTGCCTGTGTATACCGTATCGCCGATTTGCGAGCTTATGAATTCGAAAAAGAAGAAGTAAGAAATGGTGATAAGACAGAGAAAAAAGAAGTAGCGCATCTTGCATTTATCAACACTCCGGGACTTTATGAGGTATTTGTTCCGATGAATAATGTCTTGGATTTTGAAAAACTGAAAAAGTATTTTGACAGTCTGTTTGGAATCCAGAAAACATTGGGTAATGCAATGAATAACTGGAAGAAACAGATGGATGCTGTGAAGGATATTTCAGTCGGATTCAATGCTGCGGTAAGAGGAGATGCAGATATGGCAGAAAAGGCAGAGCAGGCAATGAACTCTCTGGATGCTGCAATCTACGGAGATCGTACAGAATGGATTCGGAGAGCGGATGAAGCGCTTGCAGAATTTGACCGACAGGCTCATTAAGATTAAGGAAGGAGGGTTTTCATGGCAAACTTGCAAGAATATAAATGTCCTTGCTGTGGCGGTGCGATAGCCTTCGACAGTACGATTCAGAAGATGAAGTGTCCATACTGTGATACGGAGTTCGAAATGGATGCATTAAAGGGTTATGACGATGAGCTGCAGGAAGAACAGGCAGATAGTATGGAATGGGAAACCAATGCCGGTGGAGAATGGCAGGAAGGCGAAACCGAAGGATTACGTACCTACGTATGTAAGTCCTGTGGCGGTGAAATTGTGGGAGATGCCAATATGGCAGCGACCTCTTGTCCGTTCTGTGACAACCCGATTGTTATGATGGGACAGTTCTCTGGAGCATTAAGGCCGGATTTGGTAATACCATTCAAGCTGGATAAAAAAGCGGCAAAAGAAGGACTGATGAAGCATTTGACCGGAAAACGTCTTTTGCCGAAGATCTTCAAGGATCAGAACCATATTGATGAAATCAAGGGAATCTATGTTCCGTTCTGGCTCTTTGATACCGATGTGGATGCAAATGTACGTTACCGGGCTACGAAATTACGTGTATGGAGTGACAGTGATTACGATTATACGGAAACCAGTTACTTTATGGTACACAGAGGCGGTAGCGTTGGATTTGAAAATGTTCCGGTAGATGGTTCATCTAAAATGGCGGATGATCTGATGGAATCCATTGAACCATATCACTGTGCAGAAGCGGTAGATTTCCAGACTGCATACCTTGCCGGATATCTGGCAGATAAATATGATGTGACTGCAGAAGAAAGTATCGAGCGTGCAAATGCACGTGTGAAACAATCAACTGAGGAAGCATTTGCTGCGACTGTTCAGGGATATAATACGGTTACAGCGGAAAACAGCAGTGTACAGTTTAACAACGGTAAAGCGAAATATGCATTATATCCGGTATGGCTTTTGAACACGACATGGAATGGAAACAAATACACATTTGCAATGAATGGACAGACCGGAAAATTCGTCGGAGATTTGCCTGTTGATAAGGCGGCAGCAACTCGCTGGACAGCGATTCTGGCAGTAGCATTCACAGCAGTAACCTATGGTGCGGCGACGCTTCTGCACTTTATTGGACTATTTTAGGGGGGTGACGGAATGAAAAAGAAAATGATATCGTTTTTACTTATCCTCATCCTTTGTCTTGGTATGACAATTCCGGCATATGCAGAGGATTCCGAAGGCTTTGCGGATGAATATTACCGGGTGAATGATCTGGCCGATCTTATGACTGACAGTGAGGAAAGCAAATTGCTTGATGTGCTGGATGAAATCAGTATCCGACAGAAGATGGACGTAATCGTTATGACGACAGATACACTCGAAGGATTAACGGTTGAGGAATTTGCAGATGACATGTACGACTACTGTGAATATGGATATGGAGCAGATAAAGATGGTGTGCTCTTATTGATCAGTACAGAAGATAATGACTGTTACATATCAACCTGTGGTTATGGTATCACTGCTTTTACCGATGCGGGGATTAAGTATATTCCGAAACAGATGATGGATGATCTGAAATCGCAGGATTATTTTTCCGCATGTATGACATTTGCTGAGCTGTGTGATGATTTTATTACACAGGCACGAAATGGAAGCCCATATACAGCACGCACACTTCCAAAAGACGCCTTACCATTCTATTGGATCTTTATTTCCATCGGTGTTGGTGTGATTCTGGCATTCGTTATCGTCGGAAGAATGAAGGCACAGCTGAAGACCGTTCGGTTCCAGGCTGCGGCAGGAAATTATGTGAAAGATGGAAGTATGAATATCACAGAAAGCAGAGATTTGTTCTTGTACCATACAGTAACCAAGACGGCAAAAGAAAAGAGTTCTTCAGGCAGCAGCACCCACACATCATCTTCTGGTAGAACGCATGGTGGTGGCGGTACGAAATTCTAGGAAGGGGGTGACAGATGCTTTTGGTATGATTTCTAGTATCTGTTTTTGTTTGCTATGATATATTTTGCTCTGGGAAACCCGCTTTCTATGTATATGACACCAGAAGCAATGGGACGCGAGTGGTTTCAAACTGCGAATATATTCATGATGATGAATTTTGTCTGCAAGAACAACGGTAATAAGTTGTGTGATACCTGCAAGGATCAAATCTGCATGGAGCGTTTTTTCGTTTTGTGTTTTTCGTCCGGCAAGACATAAATGCTCTTTGAGGTGATTGATGTCACGTTCAACCGCAGTCCTGATTTTATAAGTATTTTCCCATTCTTCGGTACCTCGAAGGACACCCGGGTAAGCACGCAGATCCTTTTCTGGATATATGTGAGTCATTCTTCCGCATGAGGATGTAGTACATGGAGATTCACACATGCATTTGCGATGGGTCTTTTGCGTGGATTTGTCATAGACATATTTCATTTTGGGGCATACAAATTTATATCTGATCAGGCTGTTTTTCCTTTTGGAAATGCTTTCGTATTTCATTGGAAGTGAATCATCCTTTGGACAACAGGGAATTCCATTTTCATTGATTTTATAATCAGGATTTTTGATTCCCGAACGGGAATTGAGCGGAATGTAGGCTTTTGAAAAGTGTCTTTCCGTTCCAAAAGTGTTACCGGTTAACAGTTCACGGTAAAGCAGACAGGAATCAAACGCGGCATCCCCTAAAAATGTTTTTGGATGAATTAAAGGGTGCTTTGTAAAGAAATCTTTCAGTGTTGGGATGAGCAGCTTAGCGTCATGGACAGATTTGTCCTCATCCGGAGAAGCTGATTTCTTTTCTACAATGATTTCTGGATGAGAAAGGAGAGAAGATTATGAGAAAAAAGTTGAATTTGTTATTTGGACTAGTGCTTATCATCAGTATGATAGTATTGACTGGTTGTGGAGGCTCCGGAGAAACAGGAGAAAAGAACCCGTATGAAGGGAAATGGGTAGCGGTGTCCGCTCAGATGATGGGAATGTCCGTCAGTATAGATGAAGTTTTCGGAGGAGATTTTGAATTTGAAGTGAAAAATGGCGGAAAAGTTTCCTTTTCAGCTGGAGACACTACAGGGAATGGAAAATGGTCTGTCGAAGATGATCAGTTTATCTTGAGCATCGAAGGAGAAGAAATGGTGGGAATCATCGGAAAAGATATTATTTCTTTTGATAATATGCTCGAGATGGGAGTAAAGGTGATTTTTGCAAAGGATGGAACGGATGCAATGGATCCGGCACTCTATCTGACAGAGGAGGAAAATGCAGTCATAGGTGAGTGGGCTGCAGAAAGTGTGGAAGAACTTTTAGGAGACGGACCTCAGACTTCTATGGAAGGAGTAGACAACATCAATGATGCACTGCGTCTTGATTTCAAAAGTGACCGTAATGTAACAGTTATTTATAAAGGGGAGGAGATTGGGACTTTCCCATGGTCAGTTGCACTGGGATATTGTTCGATTGAATCAGAAAATCCATCTCTTACAGTGATGATAAATGACGATGGTACTTTGAAAGTAGACTACAGTGATGATGATGACTACTACACATTCCACTGTGTAAAAAGTGACAGTGAATAACTGAAAAGGATGTGGAAATCATGAAAGGAGGGAAGACGCCATGAAAAAGAAACTGTGGTGTGTGCTGTGTATCATGATATGCATGATGATGATAGCGGCATGTGGACAAAAAAAGAATCCGGAGAAGAAAAAATCGGAAAAAGCAGAGCAGGAAGAAACAGAATTTAAAGACAGAGAAAGTCTTAAATTAAGTTTATTTACAGTGTATTATCCGAAGGCATGGAACTACGATAAAGAGAATATGAAGAAAGATGAAGAATATTCTTACGTTAGATTTTTTGATGGAGATACAGCAGATGGATCCGAGAATGTCATTTCTATAGAAGCGACCAAGGAGGATTCATATACATATCGAAAGAGTTTAATTGCCTTTGGAGTGGATTTAGAGGCATATGCTGAAGGGAAAATGGACACTGTAACAATAGGAAATGCAGAATATACAGCAATGCCGGAAAGTAATTCCATAGAAAAAACGTATATGTATCGTTATGAACAGTCTGGCACATCCTATGATATCAGAGTAAAAGGACAGGAAATAGATGATTCTGACAAAGAATTGCTGGAAGGAATTGTGCTGAAATTAGAGGATGAAGGAAATAAAGACGCACCATGGCCATGGGAGGGAGAGCCTCTTGAACCTGTATTGGCAGAGCAGATGGTAGGTTCTTATACAATCGTTCCGGAATATATCCCATTTAAAGAAGCACAGGGCGTTATGCAGATTATGGATCATCAGTTTGTAAAACAGGGCAATCAGGTATTCCATCTGCTGGAGAATAAACTGGATACTTATGAATATTCAGAAAGTGGACTTGAATTCGTTTCTTCGATGGAATTAGACGATGATTTTGAATATTTGTCTGGGGACAGCAGTGGAATGTTATATCTTTCACCGGGAATCGGAGATGTAATTGGCGTAAAAGATGGGAAAAAAGCACTTCAGACAACAGTAGACGGAGATCTGAATATGCATCCATCCGGAGAATGGGGAATCAGTTTCTGGGTGAACAGTGATACTCAGAAGATTGCGAATCAAGGCGGTAACCTGACGGCAGAACCGTGGATACTGACCGGATTAAATAACGATGAAGAACGCAAGGGACTGTTTTCCATGATAGATGACGTACAGATCACGAATAGTCATATTATGGTTGCAGGATCCATGGCTGCGGAAGATGAAGGCACAAAAATTGTTGTTTATGATTATGATGGTAATCAGCTTTTGAAATTAGGTGGAGAAGATATCAGTTCTCCGGACAAGCTCGGTTCCATTACAGGCATGGCGGAAACAGAAAATGGTTTTGTGGCTGCAGATGGAAATATGCGCGAAATACAATTTTGGGCAAAAGATGGAACGCACGTAGGTGCAATTTCTACAGAGGACATATTTGGTGTCAGTTATCCATGGCTGGAAGATATGCAGCTTTTAGATGACGGCTCTCTGTTAATTATGCTGACACAGGAACGAGACGATGGATCAGCAAATGAATTGATGTTTTTCAGATTGACAGGATTTTAATTGAAAAAATAAAAATCGCTTGCCGGCAGAAATTTATCTGCCGGCAAGTGATTTTTCTGTTTCCTGTTTCCAATATAAAGGTAGAATTTTATCACATCAGTGAATCAATTTTCATATTTATCGTATACAGATATATACAACATAAATGGCATAGAGGATCAACATCAGGATCCCCTCCTTTTTATCGAGTGCTTTTTTTGTCCATGCCATAATCCATACGATAACACTGAATACAAGCGGAACAGCTGGGAAGTGTATTGAAGGACGGGAGTTTATCATTGCACTTCCGGAAAGTTTTGTTGAGTACAAGGCAGATGATGTGGTAAGGCTTTTCACGGACAGCTTTCATAAAAGGTACGATGTGGAATGCAGTGCGGCACTTCACCATAACAAGAAAATGACCAATTACCATATTCATCTCGTATTCAGCGAACGGAAAATGCTGGAACATCCAGAAGTGAAAATTGCTACCAGAAATATGTTTTATGATGAGCAGGGCAAGCACAGACGCACGAAGAAAGAGA
>UQCM01000061.1 GCA_900539525.1 uncultured Blautia sp. | reverse complement strand
TGAATTTTCTCAATAGAACTTTCAAGGTTGTTTCACTGTTCAGTTATCAATGTTCGTTGTCTTTTTATCAGACGCAACTCTGATATTCTATCATGTTCCTTTCGCTTTGTCAACACTTTTTTATTTATTTTTTTCAGTGTTTTTCGCGACCGTTTGCTACTATATCATTCTTTCAGCTCTTTGTCAACTGTTTTTTTAGATTATTTTTAATCTTTTTGAATGATACGGAGAAGGAGGGATTTGAACCCTCGCACCGCGTTAACGGTCTATACCCTTAGCAGGGGCACCTCTTCAGCCACTTGAGTACTTCTCCATATAGTAGTGTGCGTTTTTCATGACGCAAACATTATTATACGCAAGTGTTTCCTGTTTGTCAACCACTTTTTTTATTTTTATGATGCCAGAGTAAAAAGGTCATGATTTTCATGATTTTCATGCTTGCATGTATTTTATGTCCATTTGTCCCCTGGCTCATTTTTATTTAATGAGCAAAAAAACGCCTCGTAGAGGCGATTTTGCGAATGGACTCTGAATAGTTACGTTTTGTGTAAATTAATTAATTGAAATTTCATCAATGATATTCTGAATTCTTTCTCTTACTATTGCCGCAATTTCCGTAGACTTCATATTCTTATATTCTTCAAAGTTAAGAGGTTCCAGATAATGAACCTGTACAGTAACAGGATCTGTACTGTTTGTATCAAAAGGCTTATATGCATCTACGATTGCAGCCGGAACGATCGGACACTTCGCTTTGATTGCCGCCTTAAAACTTCCTCCTTTAAATTCCTGCACTTTGTTTTTCTGTTTTGATCTGGTTCCTTCCGCAAAAATCAGATAATTGCGCCCTTCCTTCACTTCTTTTGTCACATCTAGAATAACCGTCATAGCCTGACGTACATCTTCACGATCAATGGACTTTGCTTTCATGACTGCAAATACCTGTTTCAAAAACGGAATATCCTTCACTTCTTTTTTCATTACTACTGAAAATGGATGCGTACAGGTTTCTACAAAAGCCAGCACATCATATAAGCCCTGATGATTCGGATAAATAATAAAGCCGTCTTTTTCAGGCAGGTTTTCCATTCCCGTTGCCTGAATAGTCACCCTGCCTCCCTTATTTGCGTGTTTCGTAATTTTTTTCAGTAATTCAAATCTTTCCTGCTCTGTATGAGTATCCTTTTTTCTTCCATACATACACAACTGAAATAACCAGTAAGGTGCAAACAGTATATTATTTAGCACCATTAAAAAGATTCTCTTCATAACTATCTCCCCTGATCGATCCGATTCTTTCCATTGTTACGACTTCCTTACTGTTTTTTTTCGTGACGCTATACATACTCCTGCTGCACCACACATCATGAAAATCCACAAAAATACATTTGTAGAATCTCCTGTCTTAGCTGCCTTCTGCGGCTCCGTCTGAGCCTGCGGCTGTGTCTGCGGCTGTGTCTGTGTCTGCGGCTGTGTCTGCGGCTGTGTCTGCGGCTGTGTCTGCGTTTCCTCCACATCCTCATCACTGTACGCTACTGCTTTAATCGAATCCTGATGAATCGTCACATTTACGGTTCCGCTGGATGGACTGGCGGAATTATACAGAACATTACTTCCATTTTTCAGAGTATTCACACTCAATGTGAGATTATAAATATCCCCCACCTTTGCCTCATTTTTCAAATCAAACCAGAAATCCAGTAATACTCCATTTAGATTTTTCGATGTTCCATTTTTTGATTTCAGTGTCACACTTACTTTTCCGCTGCTGTCTGTCCCGGTGTAATCGAAGTCATTGATCACATCTTCTCCCGCATCTGAATTTTCTTTATCATAAGTCGCTCTGGTACTGTCATAACTTAACGTGAAGGTTGCCTCAGATATCATGATATCTGAGGGACTTGAAATGGTATAGGTAGCATAAAGACCTTCATCCTCTTCTTCAAGAAGCTCAGGAACCATCGTCAGAGTAATTTCCTTCTTTGATGTTGTTGTACTCCCATTGTTATTTGATGATGAAGTTCCATTATTACTCGGTATGATCGGTGTTTCGTTGTTTGATGTTTCAGGATTTCCTGAATTTGGAGTCGTACTTCCTCCTGTGCCGTTAATAGGTATCGTAGGCGTTTCATTCTCAGATAGGGTGTTTCCCGATTTTGCCAGAGTACTTCCCGGTAATATAATTTCGTTCTGAAGTCCAGAGGTCTCTTTCTTTGCTTCTAAATCCTCTTTTTCCTTCTTTTCTGCTTCTTCATACTTCTTCTGATACTCTTCATAAATCTTTTGCCAGTTCATACTTTCTGCAAATTTTAAAAACTCTTCCTCTGTTTTTTTATCGACTGTCAGTACAGCTCTGATATTTTTATCTTCTCTGAACATATATTCATCTTTTAATGTGCCGCCATTTATCACGATCACTGTTTCTGATATAAGAGAAGATATTTTTTTAATCGTTTCTTCCTGTTTTTTGGTTAACGTGAACACCGGTAGT
Source organism: uncultured Blautia sp. (assembly GCA_900539525.1). Lineage (GTDB taxonomy): Bacteria > Bacillota > Clostridia > Lachnospirales > Lachnospiraceae > Hominisplanchenecus_A. The sequence goes on along the minus strand of UQCM01000061.1, from coordinate 14,073 downwards.
ATTTCCTCTGATGAGCCTGTTTCCTTTTTAATATCGGTCGACATGTCTTCTGTTTCTGTCTGATTATCCTGCACAATAGCATTTTCCTGTGTTTCTCCGACAACTATTTCTACAGACTGTGTTTCTTTCATTTCTGTTTTGGGCTGATTCCAGTAGCTGACCGGCTGAAACACGATCAATGCCCTATGAGGAAGGCTGATTTTGTCCCGGTTATTATCATCCGAAAGTTCATTCACATCCTCTATTTCCTCAGGAGTAACTTTCTTTACTGACAATAACTCTTCCTGCTCACTTTCTTCACTTTCTTTGCTTTCTTCACTTTCCTGTTTACCGTGAAATACTGCTTCTGAAGATTTCCCGGTTTCCAGGGTATAGCAGATCATCTCTACACCGTTTTCCTCTATGTTCTCTGTTTGCTTCTCTGTTTGTTTTTCTGTCTCCGTTTCCAGGGTGGTTTCCATTACTTCCGCCGCAAACGCTGTACTTGAAAATGTTAACGCCAGAGCCATTCCCATTGCGGCAATTCTCTTCCAGTTCAGACCTTTCATATTCCTGTCTCCTCTTTACTTATTCGGGTACATCCTTATGTACCTGCTGTGAGATGCATATTGAAATGATCGTTACTGTTCACTTCGTAATCAGTAACACGCTTCGCTATATGCGTAAGATACATATTAAAATGATCGTTACTGTTCGCTTCGTGATCAGTAACACGCTTCGCTATATGCGTAAAATGCATAAATGATCATTCCGCCAGATATACGTCTGCATATCTGACACCAAAATTTAACGCATCCTGATGACTGTTCTTATAAATATCTACATGACCATAGGGAGTCCCCCTGTCCTCTACGGTATACTGAAATCCGTCAATGATCAGTTTCGTGCCAAATGGTACACCTGCCATAGCCACTGTTCTTCCTTCTATCGGTATAGCCCCGCTTGCCGTGGGTCCTCCGGACCATACTCCACAGCAGATCGGACATGCACAGTAGGATGTCAGCTTGAAATTACCCAGATATTTTCCATATGTGTATCCGGTAGATGTATATTCTGTATAAACATCCCCCATTCCTTTTTGCCTGATCCTGTCCAGAATATCGGTATCCTCATCAGAGATAATACGGGTAGCCCAGACTGCATTCGTATAATTCACAGAACTGTATACGATCCCTGTTGCACTGCCCTGTGCCTCAATCGTCTTTCCATTTCCAAGGCTCATGACCACATGATAAATCTCACCATCTCTTGCATAGAAGATCAGGTCTCCCGGTGCGGCATCCTGTACCGGAATCTTCATACCTACCTTTGCCTGATCCTCTGCCACTCTTGGAAGACGGTATCCAAACTCTGCATAAATACTCTGTACAAATCCCGAACAGTCGGCTCCATTTGTCAGACTTGTACCTCCCCACACATAAGGATTTCCAAGAAACTGTTCCGCAAATGTAATCATAGATGAACGGATCAATCCTGATACAGATGCCTCCTTCACGGAAGTTAATGTGTAATAACAGGCTTTATTCTTCTCCGGCTCAATGTTCTGCCTGGCCGTTAACAGATTTTCCTCTCCCTCATCTTTGATGATATCCTTGGCATCCTTGCCTCTCATCAGAAGCTCTGCGTCAGCAAACCCGCGCACATCCCCGGATTCTACATATACCCATCTTTCACTTGTATCAGCCAGTACATAGCAGACGCCACCTTTCTCTAACTGACCCACAACGGACGGATCATCAGATTCCTCACTCTCCTCCAGTGCAACCTCAGCATCTTCTGGTTTTTCTTCGAAATCATCCGCTTCCGGTAAATTCTCCTCATCAGGAACTTCATCGAAAATATTCATTGTCTCCTGTGCAATGGCATATTTCTTCTTTACAACCGTCTCATAAACCGTTGTCTTTTTATAGTCAAGAGCTTCATTATCCAGTGGCTCGATCAGTTCCTCTGCCACTTTCATCTTCTGCTCTCCTTTATTTTCTATGTACTTTTCCGCCGGGCTTCCTGTTATAAGCATATCCTTCCTGACAAAACCACGGACTCTTCCGGATTCTGCATATACCCATCCATCCTCTTCCTCAGACAGTATATATACAATTCCTCTCTTCACAATATCACCGACAACAATAGAATCTTCATCCTTCTTTTCATAAAAAGATATCGATTGTCTTTTTGCGATTGCATATTTTTTCCCGACCTTCATAAATCGAAAAGTTTTCTCTGCCACAGGAGGAGTAGTGATCTGCTGTGAGGAAATCAGAACTTCATTTGGATCTGCAGTTTTTCCCTCTTCCAGTATGATTTCTCCTGTTTGCGGCAATACTTCTTCCTGCGCTTCTGTCTCTTCAACCGGCTCCTGTACTTCCTCTCCTGTTGTCTCTTTATCCTCTATGATCAGCTCCTCCACAATATTTTCCACCTGTCCGGATGCCGGAGCTGCCATCACACCTCCCGGTACCGTCAGTGATAATGCTAATGCTGCAGGAAACAGCATTTTTAATTTTCTATAGCTCATAATCAACTGCCTACTCCTGTTCTGGTCATCTCTGTCAAAAATACGTACTAGTATCATGGGGTCAAAAGATACTTTGACCCCATCATCATTTTACCAGACTATTAAATTTGTGTATAGCATAAAATCTTAATTTTTCATTATTTTCACATTTATTTCACATTCCGTGATATAAATGAGCCAAGGGACAAATGGACATAAAATACATGCTTGCATGTATTTTTCTGTCTATGGGTCCCGCAAAACATTCGCAAGCAGCCATTTTTCGAAGAAAAATGAGCGGATTGCGAATGTTTTCGTCGATTTTGAGAGTATGAAGCACGGAAAAATCGACGTAAGGCTCATTTGTCGGGCAACTCATATAAATCTCTTCACAATATAATCGTTTGCTTCCTTCTCTTCTTTATCCTCCAGAGGCTGCAGCTCCACTTCTTCCCCGTATTTCCGTTCCAGGGCCTTCGTAATCAGATAATCGCATACCTGAGGATTTTTGGGAAGGAGCGGACCGTGCAGATAGGTTCCGATCACATTCCTGTACACAACACCCTCATACCCGGATTCTCCGTCATTTCCCGAACCATAGATAACTTTTCCAAAAGGTTTATTTTTTCCTATATTAGTCCTTCCTCCATGATTTTCAAATCCTACGACAGGCATTTCAAACAGGTCACTTTTGAGAACAATATTATCAATCAGTCTGCCGGGCTTCTGCTCTGTGTACAGATCAACCAGATGAAGTCCTTCCATCTTTCCCTGATCTGTCTGATAATAATGTCCCAGGAGCTGATAACCGCCGCACACAGCGATCACCACACCGTTATCCTCCACATACTCTTTAAATTTTTCCTGTATTTCCTGAAGTCTTCTGCACACGATCATCTGCTCTCTGTCCGATCCTCCCCCCAGCAGCACAATATCCAGGTCTGAAAAATCAATCTCATCCTCCAGTCTAAATTCTATGGTTTCTGCCTCGATGCCTCTCCATTGACATCGTTTCATCATACACTGAATATTTCCTCTGTCCCCATAGAGATTCAACAGATCGGGGTAAAGATGCCCGATGGTTATTTTTCTGTTCATGCCTTCTCCCCCTGTATTTTCTTCAGTATATTGTGTGTCTGGTAAAGTCCTGTATAGTTTACCAGCACATAGAGATTTCCCACTCCATTTGCGATTCTGTCCCTGATCGCCTTCTCCACATCCGGTTCCAGCGTGGATGCGATATCCACATACTTCAGCCTCAGCCTCATATCCTGACATCGGATTCCACTGACCGTAACAGAAGCCGTATTCATATCCTTAAAACGATCAAAATCCACATCCCACAGCCATGACACATCTGTTCCGTCCTGGCTGTTATCATTGATCAGCACGATGATATCCTTTTTTCTGGTATCCTCCATGACTGCTGATATATTCTGATTAAAGCCTGCGGGATTTTTTGCCAGATTCAGGACGATCTCTGTGTTGCCCACATGAAATTCTTCCATTCGTCCGTTTTGCGGATTATAATCTGCCAGCACCTTATTGTAGTTTTTCAAAGATAAACCGGCTGTTTTTCCTGCCGCATATGCTGCCAGAATATTATAAATGTTATAGAATCCACGATAGTTTGCCGAAATCTGTACGTTATCCACAGAGAAGGCGATTTTTCCACCGGCTTTGATATCCTTTGCATCAAAATCCAAACCGGGCCGTCTAAATCCGCACCCCGGACATTCATAATCTCCCAGCTGGCTGTAATGATAAAAATGATAATTCAGCTTTTCCCCGCATTTTTTGCAGAATCTTCCTTCTCTGATTTCTCTGGAGTCCTCTTCTTTAAAATACTGCTCTCCAATTCCGAAAGTCACATATTCATTTCCACTCTCCATGGCCAGAAAAGCGGAAAGTGCATCATCCCCGTTTACGATCACCTTCATGTCCGGTGCCATTCGCATTGCCTTTTTCAGCAGATCCATGGTAATATCGATTTCCCCGTACCGGTCCAGCTGATCACGGAACAGATTTGTCAGCACCATATAGTCAGGCTTAAAATATGGAAAAACCCGGACAGTGGATGCCTCATCAATCTCAATACAGGCATAATCCGCATCCAGATTTCCATTCCATCCCGCTCCCAGAACAAAAGCCGATACCACACCGTTTAACATGTTGGAACCCGTATGATTGCAGATTACCTTTTTTCCTTCTGCTTCAATCGCTGAACACAGGAGATTGTTTGTAGTCGTCTTTCCATTGGTTCCGCAGGTGACAAAGATCTTCTCTCTCACCTGTCCGGCAAGCTCTGTCAGAATCGAAGGATCCATTTTCATCGCTACCTTTCCTGCGAGGGTAACTCCCTGTTTTCCTGCTGCCTGACAGGCTTTCTTAATCATTTTTGCAGTAATGACCGCAAACATTCTTCGAATTTTCATATTGCCCTGTTCCTTTATATTGTCTGTGATGTAGGCTGAACCAGGCTATTCCTTTTCCCGGATATAGCCTGGTTCTCTTAATCATTTTCTGTAACTATTCAGAGCCCATTTGCAAAATCGCCTCTACGAGGCTTTCCTTTTGCTCATGTAGGGCTCTCGCCCTATAGATTTATAAAATTTGCCTCTTCTTTCGGCATTTCCTCAGAATCACCCGGATTCTCTGCCTCTTCCGCTTTATTCGCGTTCTCCTTCACTCTTGCAATGCTGGCCACTGCCTCATTGTCGCTCAGATTCATCAGCTTCACACCCGATGTCACACGTCCCTGGACGGAAATATCGCTGCACATCATACGGATAATGATCCCCTCTGTATTGATCATCATGATCTCATTGTCCGCATTGACTGCTTTTAATCCAATGACATTTCCTGTCTTCTCCATGATCTTATAGCACTTCACACCTTTACCGCCACGGTTCTGTGCGGTAAATTCTTCGATACGGGTCATTTTACCCATACCCTTCTCAGAAACGATCAGAAGATATTCTCCCTGGGTATCAAGCTGCATGCCAATGACCTCATCACCATCCATGAGATTCATACCGATGACACCCATAGACAGACGCCCTGTACTTCTTACATCTGTTTCATGGAAGCGGATGCACTGCCCGTATTTCGTCACCATAAAGATGTCTTTTTCATTATTGGTGGTCTTTACTTCGATCAGTTCATCATCACTGCGCAGATTAATTGCTCCAAGCCCCGTCTTCCTGACATTTGCATAGTCTGTGATCGGCGTTTTCTTTACAATGCCCTTCTTTGTCGCCATAAAGAGATATTTTCCCTCTTTATATTCTTTGAGTGGAATGATGGCGGTAATCTTTTCATCCGGCAGCAGCTGCAGAAGATTGATCACAGCCGTTCCTCTTGCCGTACGACCCGCTTCCGGAATCTCGTAGGCTTTCAGACGGTACACCTTTCCTGTATTTGTAAAGAACATCAGGTAATGATGAGTATTGGTCATCAGAAGCTCTTCAATATAGTCATTGTCCAGCGTCTGCATTCCTTTAATTCCCTTGCCGCCACGGCTCTGACTCTTAAAGTTGTCGATCGTCATGCGCTTAATGTATCCAAGCTTTGTCATGGCAATCACTACATTTTCCCTTGGAATCAGGTCTTCTGTCAGAATATTGGAGGTATCGAATCCGATCGAAGTTCTCCTGTCATCGCCGTATTTATCGGCAATCAACATAATTTCCTCGCGAATGACGCCAAGCAGAAGCTTCCTGTCAGCCAGAATCGCCTTCAGTTCTTTGATTTTCTCCATAAGCTCTTTATATTCATTCTCAAGTTTTTCCCGTTCCAGACCTGTCAGCGCCCTGAGCCTCATATCCACGATGGCCTGTGCCTGTGCATCGCTTAATCCAAAACGATCGATCAGTCCTTCCTTTGCGATCGGAGTCGTTTTTGAGGAACGGATGATATGGATCACCTCATCAATATTGTCAAGCGCAATGAGCAGTCCCTCTAAAATATGGGCTCTCTCCTCCGCCTTGTTAAGCTCATACCTCGTTCTCCTGGTCACCACCTCCTCCTGATGGCGGATGTAATGACGGAGCATCTCCAGAAGACTCATGACTCTTGGTTCATTATTAACCAGAGCCAGCATGATCACGCCAAAGGTATCCTGGAGCTGTGTGTGTTTATATAACTGATTCAGAACCACGTTGGCATTCACATCCCTGCGCAGTTCGATATTGATCCTCATTCCCTCACGGCTGGACTCATCAGTAATTGAAGTAATGCCGTCGATTTTCTTATCGCGCACCAGTTCTGCCATCTTCTCGATCAGCCTTGCCTTATTAACCATATACGGAAGCTCCGACACCAGGATACGGCTCTTTCCGTTTTCCATGGTCTCAATCTCCGTCACGGCACGCACACGGATCTTCCCGCGTCCCGTGCGATAAGCCTCCTCGATTCCCCTGGTTCCCAGGATTGTTGCACCTGTCGGAAAATCAGGTCCTTTCACGATCGGGAGAAGTTCATCCAGCGTCGTCTCCCTGTCCTCCTGTATGCGGTTGTCGATCATCTTCACAACTGCATTTACCACCTCTCTGAGGTTGTGGGGTGGTATGTTTGTCGCCATTCCGACAGCAATACCGGTCGTACCATTGACCAGCAGATTCGGAAATCTGGCCGGAAGCACAGTGGGCTCTTTTTCTGTCTCATCAAAGTTCGGCATAAAGTCAACGGTATTTTTATTGATATCGGCAAGCATCTCCATCGATATTTTACTGAGCCTTGCCTCCGTATATCTCATAGCTGCCGCACCGTCACCGTCTACGGAACCAAAATTCCCATGACCGTCTACCAGCGGATATCTGGTTGACCATTCCTGTGCCATATTTACCAGTGCACCATAGATGGAACTGTCACCGTGCGGATGATATTTACCCATGGTATCACCGACAATACGCGCACACTTCCTGTGAGGCTTATCCGGACCATTATTCAGCTCGATCATAGAGTACAGAACACGCCGCTGCACAGGCTTGAGTCCATCCCTTACATCAGGAAGCGCCCTGGAAGCAATGACACTCATGGCATAGTCGATGTAGGATTTTTCCATGGTCTTCTTCAGATCCACCTCATGTACTTTATCAAAAATATTATCTTCCAACGACTTTTCCTCCTAATCTAAATATCCAGGTTCTGGACATATTTGGCATTTTCTTCAATAAATTCCCTTCTCGGCTCTACCTGGTCACCCATCAGGGTGGTAAAGGTCAGATCCAGCTCGGATGAAGTCTCATCATCCATCGTCACCCGAAGAAGTACTCTTCTTTCCGGATCCATCGTGGTTTCCCAGAGCTGTTCTGCATCCATCTCGCCAAGTCCTTTATAACGCTGGATCTTATTGTTCTGATCACGTCCCACCTCAGTGAGGATGGCATTTAATTCCTCATCACTGTAGGCATACCACACCTTTTTGTTCTTTTCCAGTTTATATAAAGGCGGCTGTGCCAGATACACATGTCCCTCTTTGATCAGATCCGGCATAAACCGGTACAGAAATGTCAACAATAACGTACTGATGTGGGCACCGTCCACATCGGCATCCGTCATAATAATGATTTTATCATAGCGCAGCTTGCTGATATCAAAATCATCATGAATTCCTGTTCCGAATGCGGTAATCATCGCTTTGATCTCCGCATTTGCATAAATCTTATCAAGCCTTGCCTTTTCTACGTTCAATATTTTTCCGCGCAGAGGTAAGATCGCCTGTGTCGCACGGCTTCTGGCCGTCTTTGCCGAACCGCCGGCGGAATCTCCCTCTACGATGTAAATTTCACAGTTTTTCGGATCCTTATCGGAACAGTCAGCCAGTTTACCCGGAAGAGACATTCCATCAAGAGCTGATTTTCTTCTCGTCAGATCCCTCGCTTTTCTGGCCGCGTCCCTGGCCCTCTGTGCCATGATCGACTTATCCAGGATCAGCTTCGCTGCCTGCGGGTGCTGCTCCAGGTAGATCATCAGCTGTTCTGAAACCACACTGTCCACTGCACCTCGTGCCTCGCTGTTTCCCAGCTTCTGCTTTGTCTGTCCCTCGAACTGCGGCTCCTCAATCTTCACGCTGATGATTGCCGTCAGTCCCTCTCTGATATCCTCTCCTGACAGACTTTCATTGTCTTTGATCAGCTTATTCATCTTTGCATAGGCATTAAAGGTCTTTGTGAGGGCATTCTTAAATCCCGTCAGATGGGTTCCTCCCTCCGGTGTGGTAATATTATTTACAAAGCTGTAACAGCCTTCATTGTATCCGTCATTATGCTGCATGGCCACTTCCACGCTGACATGATCCTTTTTTCCTTCACAGTAGATCACATCCGGGTAAATTGGAGTCTTGCCCTTATTTAAGTATGCGACAAACTCCTTGATTCCCCCCTCATAGTGAAAGGTTTTCTCAACCGGCTCTTCCGGTCTTTCATCCCTGAGGATCATCCGGATGTTTTTCGTAAGGAATGCCATCTCACGCAGACGCTGCTTTAAGGTATTATAATCAAACACCGTTTCTTCAAAAACCTGCTTATCCGGAAGAAACCTTACTATAGTTCCCGTCTGTTCCAGCGGGCACTCTCCGATCACTTCCAGATTATAGCACACATGTCCCCTCTCATAGCGCTGTCTGTAAATTCTTCCGTCATGATAGATCGTCACCTCCAGCCACTCGGAAAGTGCATTTACTACAGATGCTCCGACTCCGTGAAGACCACCCGATACCTTATAGCCTCCACCTCCGAATTTTCCTCCTGCATGAAGAACCGTAAAAACGACCTCTACGGCCGGCAGTCCCGCTTTATGATTGATTCCAACGGGAATTCCACGGCCGTTATCAATTACCGTAATCGAATTATCATGATTGATCGTTACCTTTATCGTATCACAATATCCGGCAAGCGCTTCATCCACGGAATTGTCAACGATCTCATAGACCAGATGATGCAGTCCCCGGACGGAGGTACTTCCAATATACATACCCGGCCTTTTTCTCACGGCTTCCAGTCCTTCAAGAATCTGTATCTGATCCGCTCCATATTCCTGTATCTGTTCTGTATCCATATTTCCCTCCTGATTCTTTGCTTCCATACAACTGTTAATTTCTTTTCCGTAACTGTTTATAAACTCTGCGGCAGCCGCTTCGTACCTTGACAGTTATTACTGTTCACTCCGTGACCGGTAACACGCCTCGCGATAATTACTTTATGTTCCCCTCCACCACATGGAATACTTTATTGATCTGAAACTGATTTTCAATAAAATCATCCAGTCCCGTGCAGGTAATCAATGTCTGTATATCATGAATACTATCTAAAAGATAGTGTTGTCTGTTTCTGTCCAGTTCAGACAGTACATCATCTAAAAGTAAAACGGGAGTATCCTTTATCTCTCTCTTTACAAGCTCAATTTCAGCCAGCTTCAGTGCCAGAGCCGCGGTTCTCTGCTGTCCCTGGGAACCATATCTGCGAATATCCGCATCCCTGATCATCATACTCAGGTCATCTCTGTGGGGGCCCAGAAGTGTCATTTTAAAACGGATATCCCGGTCTCTGTTCTTTTTCAGCATCTCTCCAAAGGATTCTGCCGACACACTTTTTTCGTAGGAAACAGAAAGCTCCTCCCGGTTTCCCGAAAGCTTTTTGTGGATTCCGCTTACGATTTCATTTAATATCTTTACAAATCTTTCCCTGTCCCGGATGATCCTTGCCCCGTATTCAGCCATCTGCTCATCCCATATATCCAGCATCTCCCTGTACTCGGGATACAGATGAATTTCCTTGAGCAGCTTATTTCTCTGATTCACTATTTTATTATAATTCGACAGGTTGTAAAGATAAATCTTATTTAGCTGGCACAGTTCCAGATCAAGAAATCTTCTTCTTTCCCCGGGACCATCCTTAATAATATTCAGATCCTCCGGAGAAAAAAATACAAAATTCCCGATTCCCAGAAGTTCACTTGCCTTTCTGATCGGAATTCCGTTTATAGCGATTCCCTTTGCCTTATTTCTCTTTAAATGCATATCAATTTTGTAGGAACTGCCATTCCTGTTCAGTTCCATCCGGATATGCGCCTCATCCTGCAGAAACCGGATCATTTCTTTATCTTTACTGCCCTTATGAGACTTGGTAGTCCCGCACAGATAAACAGATTCCAGAATATTCGTCTTTCCCTGGGCATTATCCCCATAAAAAATATTAGTTCCCTCGTCAAATTTCAGCCTCAAAGAATCATAATTTCTAAAATTTTCAAGCTGAATCGATTCAATAATCATAAGTTATCCTTACTTTACAATTCTGACAGTCTCACCTTTGTAAGTAATCACATCGCCGTCATGGAGTTTCTTCCCGCGCTGCAGTTCTACTGTACCGTTTACCTCAACATGTCCGTTCTGGATCACGATCTTGGCATCCACACCGGATCCGACCAGACCGGCTGCCTTCAAAGCCTGTCCCAGTTTAATATATTCATCTCTTAATTTAATCGTTTCCATCACATTTCTCCTTTAAGCCATAAAGTTCACCGGCAGAATCAGATAAATATAAGACTGCTGATCATCTCTGATAAAACATGGTGCCTTCGGATTCACCAGATAAATCGAAATATTTTCATCGTCGATCACCCTCAGAGCATCCATGAGGAATTTCGGATTGAATCCGATCATAATGTCTTTTCCTTCTTTTTCAATAAAGATTTCCTCATTCATGGAACCGATCTGAGAATTGATCTTAAGCTCCATGCTGCCCTCACGGATACTGATAATGATCGGTTTCTTATCCCCTTCCTTTACCAGCAGGGTCGCTCTGTCAATACAGCTTAAGAACTCCTTTTTGTTGATCACAACCTTTGTCTCATAATCACTGGAAAGCATCTGATCAATGCGGAAATACTCCCCTTCGATCAGTCGTGATACTACGAGAGTCTCATCAAACTCAAATACAATATGCTTATCGGTAAAGAACAGATTTACTTCATCCTCCGTCTCACCGGATAAAATCTTACTGACTTCTATAAGTGTCTTTCCGGGAACGACAACTTTCTTAGTCGGATAACTATCTTTCAGTTCGATTTTCCGGATAGATATGCGGTGCCCATCCAGAGAAACAACACGTAAAATATTTCCACTTATTTCAAAAAGTTCACCTGTCATCAGTTTGTTATTTTCATTGGCTGCAATCGAAAAAATGGTCTGACGTATAACTTCCTTTAAGGTAAACTGCGACAATGTAACAGAATCATTTTTTTCTACATAAGGTAAATAGGAAAAATCATTCCCTGACTTTCCGGAAATACTGAATCTTGCTTTCTCGCAGGTAATCACAGCCTGATATTTTTCATCTGTGGAAATCATAACATCATTATCCGGAAGTTTTCTGACGATTTCAGAAAAAATCCTGGCATCCAGAGCAATAATACCTTTTTCAAGGACTTCACCTTCTACCTTAGTCTCAATACCCAGTTCCATATCATTAGAAGTAAACTTAATTTCATTTGTGGATGCATCAATTAAAATACATTCCAGGATTGGCATAGTTGTTTTTCCCGGAACGGCTTTCAATACGATATTTACGCTTTTTAACAGGTTATTTCTGGTACATATGATTTTCATGTTGTTGACAACTCCTTTGCTTTGCTGAGAAAAAAAATGAAAAGAAAATCAGTAGTAATCGCCGTAGGGGGTGTTGATTTGTGGAAAAGCCCTGAATACACCAAAAAAACAGGGCCTTTCACCGGAAAAAGTATGTGTAAAAGAGCAACAAAGAGAGAGGAAAACAGGAGAGTTATAAACACCCCTGAAAGAATCCCCATTTTGTTCACATCGTATCCCCTGACTTTCAACATTCTGATGTGGATAATCAACCGGGGCTGAGTTTTTTCTTAATAATATCAACCGCACTGCGTACGTTTTCCGAAGATTCTAATGCTTTTGAAATTTTTTTGCATCCGTTTATGACAGTGGAATGATCTTTTCTGCCCATCAGTGCACCTACAGCCTCTAAGGAGGTATTCGTCATTTCTCTGCACAGATACATGGCAATCTGACGCGGAAGTACGATTTCGGAATTTCGTTTTGGTCCTTTCAGATCACTTTCGGATACATGAAAGTGTTCCGCAACCGTAGTAATAATCAAATTAGGTGTCAACTCGCGCTTTTCATCGGGAGAGATAATATCCTTTAATGCTTCCTCGGCCAGAGCTACGTTAATTTCCCGATTTTCCAGATTGCTGAAAGCCATCAGTTTGTTAAGGGCCCCCTCAAGTTCCCGAATATTGGATTTAATATTGGTGGCAATATATTTAATAACATCGTCATCAATATTGTAACCGTCCATTTCCTCCTTTTTACGGAGAATGGCCATTCTGGTTTCATAATCAGGGGAGGAAATATCAGCAATCAGTCCCCATTCGAAGCGGGAGCGAAGGCGTCCTTCGAGCGTCTGGATTTCCTTGGGAGGTTTATCTGAGGAAATAATGATCTGCTTCTTCGCACCGTGCAGATCATTAAATGTATGGAAAAATTCTTCCTGTGTAGATTCTTTTCCTATAATAAACTGAATATCATCTATTAAAAGAACATCAATATTTCTGTACTTTTCTCTGAATTTGCTCATAGCAGTATTGTTTCCATTTCGAATCGCTTCAATCAGTTCATTGGTGAAGGATTCACTGGTTACATAGAGCACTTTTGTGGAAGGGTTTTCCTGCAGTATAAAATGAGCAATCGAATGCATCAAATGTGTTTTTCCAAGTCCAACGCCTCCATAAATAAAGAGAGGATTGTAAATTTCTCCCGGGGACTCGGCAACAGCCAGGGATGCGGCATGTGCAAATTTATTGTTTCCGCCGACAACGAAGGTGTCAAAGGTGTATTTTGGGTTCAGGTTTGATTTTTCAATGATATCATTGGAAAGTGAAGATGGATTTTTTGTGTTTTCCACCGGAATCTGTTCTGCCTGTGCAGGAAGAATAAATTCGATTTCACATTCAATTCCTGTAACCTCAGCAATTGCCACTTTAATAGGAAGTGTGTATTTTTTGCTGATATAAGATACACCCATATCACCGGACGGAACCAGAATATAGGTTTTGTTTTCTTTTTGGTCATATTTATGTACCGTTAATGGTTTTAGCCAGGTATCGAAGGATATCTGAGACAGTTCGTGCTCTATTTTAACAGTCGTCAGAATTTCCTCCCATTTATCTGTTAATATGTTCATTTAAAAATCTCCTTTTGAACCCAATTTCTCTACAATAATAATACTCGAAAATGGATGAATGCGCAATCAGAAATTTTTACAAACATAGTTATTCACAGGAAATAAACAGGAATGTGGATATGTTGAAAAGTAGTATGAACATAATAAACAGGCTTAACAGGGGGCTTTGTGAATATTACCCGAAAGTTTTTCACAGGATAGAAAAAAGTTATGCACAAGTTATCCCCAAATTGTGGATAACTCCTCTTGTGGATTGTTTGTTTGTAACCTGCATGAAACAAATGACCTTTTGACCCTGGCATCATATAATGATGCCTTCGGATTTTTCCGCGCTTCGCGCTCCCAAAATCCGAAAAACATTCG
>UQCM01000060.1 GCA_900539525.1 uncultured Blautia sp. | reverse complement strand
TTAGATTTCTGCCATAATCAGACGTGGCAACTCCTTCCGTCCCCGATTTCAAAAGCAATTTCCATGGATAATGAGCATATACTGGTTCCATTCGCTTCAGAAGCCAGAGTTCAACCGCAGTCACATAGTTTCGTTGCAACGGTGCAGAGTCAATGGAGACAAAACCTGTTAATCGGTTTGGATAGAGCTGTGCATAAGCCTGCCCAACATATCCGCCCATAGACTGCCCAACAATGACCGGTTTGGCAATTTTATCTTGATTTAAAATATCGTTCAGCCATTTTGCCTTGTCGAACAAATCAAAATCAAACCGAAACGGCCATGAGGAAGCGTGTGCCGGTGCATCCCATACCACAACATTATACTTCTCCTTGAAATGTTGAATCTGCTTATCAAACAATCTATGATCGGCAGTCAATCCGGGCAGAAAAACAAGGGTAATTTCATCCGGGTGTGAAACGTTTGTCCAATAGTGGATTGTTCCACAAGGAGTCTGATATGTTTTTTCTACCATTAATTTTCTCTCCAAAACTTCGATTTCTCTTTCTATTCAACTACACGCCAACTTCTTTAAAATTTTAACATTATATTTAAGCTCATTCAAAGAACTCAAATAAACACACATGTGGAATCTTCAAATTAAGTTTGTTTATTTGAAATTGCAATATAACTGCATATAGAAATCAGGAAACTTATACAGTACAAAACAACCGCTCCAAAACTAAACAATATTTCTCCCAAATAAGTTAGTCCTGGCATAAATCCATATCCAGGTAAATCATTATAGTAAATCATCAGTCCTATGGATATAAGCAGCGGAACTAGTTCTGCCGAAAACAATATCCGCCAAAGCTTTTTTGTTTTCTTGCGAATGGATATCACAAATAATATTATTTGAAATATTAAAATCACTATATATGTAATCAGTAGGAACAGTGCCATTATTATTTTCCTCCGTAAATTCAAATTGTTACACTTAAAAAAGCGGAATTTCACCATCATAGTTTTCTGCTTTTTCCAATAGCGGTCCTTTAGCTCCCATCGTAAACGCGATGTCGCTACTGCGGATAGAGAGCAGCTCCATTCCGGGTCTCACCTTCAAAAAATCCATCATTTTCTTCGTAAGAAGAATTTGCCCCTCCTGTGAAATCTCTACCCAGCAGTAGGAACGCCCCTTGTATTTGATAAATTCGCCAGAACCTGCTGAGTAGTCAAGCAACGGTGGAGTATCGTCCAAAATGTGACCAAGTTTTGACGGATGCAAAAGGCCTTTCCGGGTGACGCAGAAGCCACCGGTAATCTTACTTCCGGTAAAAAGATATACTTTTCCTTCATCTGCAATGTGATATTCTTCCATTGCCTGCGGTGGAATCCGCAATGTTCCATCCGTCCGAATGAGTGATTTCCCGAAAATAAATTTTCCTCCCTTATTCATTTGTGGCATAAAAACACCTCCTGAAATTCCGATTTTAATGTCTCTATTATACCATAATGATACTATTATAAAAAAGGAAAAAGAGCTCCTTCGAGCTCTTTTGATTCAGTTCTGTAAACTTGAATTTGACTTGCCTATTTTCTTAAAATCTCATGTGGAGCTTCTATTTCATTTGCCAAGGTATGCTCTGTTAATTCTGACATCAATTTCAATTTTTTATTAATCAATGGTCGCATACAATTAGGAACATGTTCCTGATGTGCTCTGTGGATTGCTACACATTCCTTACAGTTTCCGTGATAACGACAGGCTTTCAGGCAAGGACAGTGATCTTTGTCTTTATACTCCTTACGAAATTCCGCTGCAAATTCTTCTTGCAGTCTCAGCCCCTCGACACGGTTTCCCTTATGAAATTCTACCATTGCATCCAGTTCTTTCTGGTTCCCTTCAATCTTCATGTTATTATAGCGCCTCCATTTCAACTATTCCTCATTTTCTGATAAATTCCGATTTGTTTAATTCTTATTCTATTTCGCCAGAAAATTACTCTGTATCTCCATCGGCATATGATAAGCCTGCCCGCGTTTCATCAGGCTGTAGAGCTTGAAGCTCATGAGTTCCGGGCTGGCATTCAGGCTGCTACAGAATCCAAAATAATTCAGGTCTTCGTTCTTGGACATTTCAGCCACATCGTCGTCTTCGAGAAGAAGATCTGCAGCAAACAGATTGGCTTCATATTCTGTAGAATCCATCATATTGTAAAGCACATCATCCTTCATGGGAGCCATTTTCAGCTGTGACCGGTGCAGGATGATATGCCCCAGTTCGTGTGCAGCAACGATGCGCTGCTCTTCTTCAGAAAGGAAACTGCTGATCATGACATAGATCGTCTGGCAGCTCATGAAGCAGTAACCTTTTAATTTCTTATAATTCGATGTTTCTCCGACTACGACGTTCATGCAGTCGAGAAGTTCAAAAGGGTCTCTGGTCTTAAAGCGTTTGACCAGTTTTTCCACTTTTGCGTAGATATAACTATTTCCCAAATAAATCACCTCAAAAGATCCGTTATCTCAAAGATGCGGAGAGTTCCCCACAAGTATAATGTACTCCAAATGCTGTACAATAAAAAGGACACTTACTTTTCATTGAGATACTTTTTCGGTGTAAACTTCTTGGCACGTCTTTTGGAATCCAGATAAAGCATCTGGATCTCATCCATGAAAGCGGTTTTATCTTCATCAGATAATTCTCCACCGGCGAACATAGCGGCTGCCTGTTCCAGAATTTGCTGTGCCTGTCTGGCTCCTCTGGATCCATATTGTTCTGTGGCTTCTGTAATAAAGGATTCCTCTTCTGTCATGAGATAAGAAACATCACATCCCAAAGTATCCGCAAGTTTCTGATAAAGTTCATGCTGTTTTGGATAACGTCCTTCTTTCTCCCATCCGCCCACTGTTCTTAAAGATACACCGACTGCCTGAGCCAGTTGGGTTTGGCTCATATCCTTTGTCTTTCTCAATGTTTTTACTTTCTCACCGAATGTCATAACAATACCTCATTTCTAAGCTATTTCAGGTTTATTGACTTATCCCGGAGCAAAAGCAGGAAAGTAATTTCCTAAAATACGCAAGTTAACTCTTGACAATGCGAAATTGATTGCCTATAATGTGAATCACAACAGATAAGCAATTACTTGCATATAATATAAACAATATTTCCTATAATGTCAATATTAATCTCTTATAAATTGCCTATTTTAGCGGGTTTTCAGTTGTATTATTGCATCTGGAATGTGAATAAATGACGTAGGAAGAAGCAATTAGAAGAGAAAATAGGAAATTACGTGCAAAAGAGGTGAAAAAATGGGACGTCAGAAGTCTTTTATCTGTATCGATCTGAAATCCTTCTATGCGTCCGTCGAGTGTGTAGAAAGAGGCCTTGATCCATTTAAGACAAATCTGGTCGTTGCGGATCCGACAAGATCACAGTCTACGATCTGCCTGGCTATTACTCCGGCTATGAAGAAGCTGGGGGTGAAGAACCGGTGCCGCATCCATGAGATTCCGGCAGGTATTGAATATATTACAGCCATGCCGAGAATGCAGTTGTACATTGATTATTCTGCCAGAATATACAGTATCTATCTCCGGTATGTTTCCAAAGAGGACATTCATGTATACAGTATTGATGAATGTTTTATGGATGTGACGAATTATCTGTCCCTTTATCATATGACAGGAAAGGAAATGGCGGTTGAGCTTATGGATGCGGTGATGAAAGAAACCGGTATTACTGCTACTGCAGGGATCGGTACGAACCTGTATCTGGCAAAGGTTGCCATGGATATTGTGGCAAAACATGTGGAGGATCACATTGGTATTTTGAACGAGATATCCTACAGACAGCAGTTATGGGATCATCGTCCGCTCAGTGATTTCTGGAGGATTGGTTCCAGAACAGAAAAGAAACTTGCCGGTTATGGAATCCATACCATGGGAGATATTGCTTATACGTCTGTTACATCTGAGGAGTGGCTCTATAAGATGTTTGGAATCGATGCAGAACTGCTGATTGATCATGCCTGGGGGCTGGAATCCTGTGATATTCATGATATCAAGAATTACCACACGGAGGAACACAGCCTGTCTAACGGGCAGGTCCTCATGCGGAATTACTCTTTTGAGGAGGCAGCGGTGGTTGTCCGGGAAATGACAGACGTTCTTGTTCTGGATCTGGTGTCTAAAGGATTGATCACTGGCTCTGTCACACTTTGGATTGCTTATGATCATCGATATGAGCGGCCTTCATCCCATGGGACCGTGCGGCTGACATCTTTGACAAACAGTTCCAGCACTATCATGGATGAAGTGGATAAACTGTATCAGAAAATTACAGACCGTCATACAGGGATCCGGAGGATCGAGATCTGCGCCAACCGGGTCATGCCGGAAGGATATCTGCAGTATGATCTGTTTACAGATCCGGCTACAGTCGAAAAGGAAAAGAACTTACAGCAGGCTATTCTGGATGTAAAAAAGAAATATGGAAAAAATGCGATTATGCGGGGAGCTAATCTGCTTGACTGCTCTACATACAGAGAACGAAATAATCAGATTGGCGGTCATCGTGCATAAGGAGGTGCATAGATCATGATGGCAAGTGCGTATGCAAAATTAATTTATATGCCAAGACCGGTGTCCAACCGGCGAAAGATGGATGTGGGACACCGGGCAAAGCAGTTTGCACCGTTTGCTGCTCTTCGGGGATTTGAAGAGTCGGTCCGGAAAAAAGAGATCCTTTATGAATCCAGAAAGGATCTGTCTGAGGAAAAGAAGCAGGAACTGGACAGAAAGTTACAGTATCTTTCTACAGGTATGTGGATTCAGGCAACATATTTTGTCGAGAGTATGGAATTTCCGGGAAAAGGAAAGCTTTGTACCATTGAAGGAACTGTGGAATTCTTTGATCTGCAGATCCATCTCCGGATTGGAGATACAGAGATACCAATTTCAGATATTACAGATCTGTCTGGAAATGTGTTTGAAATATTAGAAGAACCCTGTTAATTATTTTTGTGGAAGTTTCCGCAAAACCGGCGGCGAGTGGGAGCTGACAGGAAGCGGAAATGAAAACAACAGATTGTCAAAGCCAGTCTGAATATGGAAATCGTGATTGCCCGCGCAGCTTTGGCGCTTACGGAATGGACAACCATGATGCTCATAAGGCGGATTTTTATTTCCCTTGGATCCGTTGAGTAATAAATGAAAGATCATATGTTATTGCTTAAAGGAGGAAGCCTATGGGATCAGGTAATATTAAATGGCATGTACACTGCTCTGTCTGTGGAGCATTTCTGGAGAAAAGTGCACAGAGCGATTCAGAAGTGGATTGCAAAAAATGCAGGAGTACATTGGAAATTTTGGTCAAAGATGATATTGTCTCTGTCCGTCCTCTGGTCATCCGGGATGAACAGTTGAAAGAAAGGATGTCCGTTTATTCCAGGAAGTTTATGAATCCTTCCGGAAAGAAATCATAAAAGTGAATAAGAATGAGATATCCGGCAGGGCGGTGAATTTGGCTGGAACCATCAAGACTGCACCGGATATCAAGAGTTTGTCAAGGAGCTGAATCTGACTGGAATCATTAAGAGCCCGGCAAAACATTTGTAACTGGTTTATGGAATCATTTTCGATTCTGTACGATCAAGTGCATTTGTTTTGCCGGTTTTTTTATTTTTTTCAAGATCCATGTTGTATAAGAACCCTTGAGACTTTGGATAGATAGAGGGATTTTTTATTCTGAAAACACAGGAAAAATATGAAAAACAGAATATCTGCAAAAATGAAAGGCCTCAAAAAGTTGTTTATTATGCAATGAAAAGAGAATAAGGAGGTAGAACACATCAGAGAAAAAGGTAGCTGAGGAGTCGCGGACTCCCGTTTAAAAAAAACGGGTTGGTCCGGGACTGTTTCCGCTACCAATTTTTATATTCCAAACAAATGCAGACTGGATCACCCGTAGCCGCAAGGCAGAAAGGTGGTCCATATGATGACATTAAAAGACTTAAAGAAGAGAGTTCCGGTTGCAGACGAGAAAAAAGTGATTTTGAGAAAAAAGGAGCTTTTGAATACAGGTGCGGAAATTGTTGTAAAAGAAATTATCGAAGATGGTGTGGAAATCAGTGTTTATGATAACGGATATGTTTTGTATGAAGAGGGAAGACATAGAACTGTTTTTCGCTTACATGAATGTAAGGACTATGATTACAGCGCGGTAGATGGCAGAAAAGATGCTTTTGGAGCAGACTTTTTTGAAAACGAAAACTGGTACATCTTACCGCTGATGGTTGGTATGGATCGTGTAGAAGACAGCAGACGGAGAATTCTGTCAAATCATAAAGTGATTTCTATTGATATTGAGGAGAATGATTTCTTTAGTATCAAAGCCCGTTGTGTACCTGATATGACAGAAAAAGTGCTTTGGAATGAAATGATGAGAGAAATTTCAGATCTTTTGAATGAACGACAGAGATATGCAGTAATTGCATATTATTGTGAAGGTGCATCTCAGGCTGAGATTGCAAAGAATCTCGAAATCTCTCAGCAGGCAGCTAGTGGACTGATCCAGAGAGCACTTGTGATTATCCGTAACTATATGCAAGTTAATCCAAGTGATGTCAAAAGAAAAAGAAATAAAAAATAATTTTCAATCCATGTTGTATAAGAGGCTCTGAATCTTTGGATAGGTATAAGGATTTATTTCCGACGTACCTTGAAAACTTCATAGCCTGCCCAGAATGATACCTGGCTTGAATATGCATCTTTCGCGTATCTGGCCAGAGCATACGTTTCGGAAATATGGAAACCGAAACAGGAACGGGTCTGGGAATGAAAACAGGAAAATGCTCAAAATAGAATATTTATTTGTCTGAATCCAAATCGGAGGATGACAGTAGAAACCATGTGGCGGTGTTTACAGAGATTCGTGAATACCGCCACATCTTTGTGCTGTTATCTCAGAAATCACGAGATTTGCGTGAGTGCTGACTGTCCCAAATAGTACAAATCTGAAACGAGAGGAGGATGTGAGGAAAATGAAGTGATATGAAATTTTACACTGAAACATTTCGTATACAGACAAATAAGAAAGGATGAGAACATGAAATTTAAAAGAAAAACAATGAGAATTGTATCAGGTATGCTGACAGCTATTACACTGTTTACCAATGCCCTTTCTCCGGTAATTGCTTATGCTGCTCCCGCAGATGAAGCTGACAGTAGAATCCCTTATTACGAGGAAATTAAAGATCAGCTGGATCAGGATGAAGTGGTAACTGCCAGAGATATCGAAGTAACGGTTGGGTCTGGATTCGATGTAAAAGCAGACTTTTCCGGAATTGAGATTCCGGACAGTGAAAAAGCCAAAGTGAAGCTCATGGCAGCCCAGAATGATGAAGGGAAAGAGTTTTCTACGGATCATGCAGATATCTATAAAACGGTATATTCTGTTGAACCCCAGAAAACAGATCATCCGGTGTATCAGATCAGCAGAAACATTACGGTAAAAGATGTTTCAAAAGAAGCTGACACTACTGTGAATTCGGATAGTTCTTCAGATCAGGATTCCGGTACCGGGGAAACAGAAGAATCTGAGGATAGTGATGATGAATCGGAAACGGATTCTTCCGAAATGAAACAGCCGGAAACGGATGAAGCGGTAAATGTATCAGAAGCTGAGACAGAAACAGAGGTTACCGGGAAAGAAATCACCGAGGAAGAATTTGATGCAGAGATCGAATCAACGGAAAATCAGGAGACGGTTGATCCGGAAACCGGTACTACTCTTTCAGAAGTTATGGAAGAGGCGGTAGATCAGGGAATTGCCTTAAATGAACTGGAAGCCGGAGAAATGGTCACTTTTGAAATGCCGATGCTTTTAGCGGCTGCAGAAACCGGTAGCCAGTCCGTATCTATTACAAGAGGCAGCTGGTATCATTATGCTGATTATGGATTAGGTTCTTACATTACAGCACCATATTATGTGTCCTGGGGTGGAATCAAAGCGACAGCATATTGTGTTCAGCCATCTAAGAATGGACCGGATGATGGTACGTACTCTATTACAAAATTATCTGATGGCAAGACTCTGGCAAAGGTTTGTTACTATGGAACAAAAGCCAGTGACGAGAATGGATTCTTTGATGAAAAACACCCGGATTTCTCTGCTGGTAAGAGATTTATTATCACACACCTTGCGGCAGCATATGCCAACGGATCCAGTGACTGGGATTCCGGTACGAACGCAACCGGACGGTCTCTTGCTAAGGAGCTTTATAACTACTGTATCAATATGCCGGATATCCCGGATGTGGATATGAGCTTTTCTGATAGTGATGTGAACGCTTATGTGGAAGGAAATATCCAGAGAACAAAGACGATTACATTCAAAGCAGATGAATTGCAGACCATTACCTTTAAACTTCCACAGGGAGTAAAGCTTGTGAATGTGACTACCGGCAAAACCAGTGCGGCAGGTGCGAGTGTTGAAATCTGCGGTGGAACACAGTTCTATCTTACTGCCCCACTATCTCAGGCTGAGGATGTGGGTGCTTTATTCTCTTCAAAGATGAAAGGAAGCATTGATAAAGAGTATTCTGCCTATAAGATAACAACAGGATCTTCCACACAGGATCTTGCACTGGTATTTGGTGAAGGTGTCGGAAATGAAAAGTATGTGGATTTCAAAGTAACATGGACCAAGGAATGTTATATTTCTATCGTGAAAAAAGACAGTGAGACATCTAATACTCTGGCCGGTGCGGTTTATGGTATCTATAGCGATGCTGCATGTACACAGCTGATCAAACAGATGCCGGCAACGGATGCCAATGGTGCAGCAAAAGTTACGATTGAGAAGACACAGGAAGTTGTATATCTGAAAGAAATCTCCGTTCCGACAGGATATACGATTGATGCAAAAGCTTACAATGTAACATTGAATATTGGAAAAACATCCAATATGAATGTGACCGATAAACGAGTGACAGCAACGATTTCCCTTCATAAGCAGGATGCCGAGACAGGAAATACCCCACAGGGTGATGCAACGTTGAAAGGTGCTGTTTATGGCTTATTTGCACGTGAGGATATTGTACATCCGGATGGGAAAACAGGTGTCCTTTATAAGAAAGGAACCCAGATCACATCCCTGACTACAGATAAAAACGGACAGGCTTCGGTTTCCAATTTGTATCTGGGAAAATATTATTTTAAAGAGCTGACTCCTCCGGTTGGATATCTGCTGGATCAGGAAGAACATGAGGTAGACTGCTCTTACGAAGGTGCAAATGTACCAGTTGTAGAAAGAAAAGCAATTTCCAAAGAAGATGTGATCAAACAGCCATTTCAGATTATCAAGGCAGCGAATAACGGGAAAACAGATGCCGATCTTTTGAAAGGTATTGGTTTCTCTGCCTGGCTGGCAAGTGATCTGAAAGTAAAAGCAGATGGGTCTTATGATTTCTCTTCTGCGAATCCAGTTGTTATCACAGCAGATGGAAAAACAGAGATGTTTACAGATGAAAAGGGTTATGCCTGCTCTATTCCACTTCCGTATGGAACATACGTGGTAAAAGAGACAACCAGTAAACACAACTATGAACCGGTGGATGATTTTATCGTTACAATCAATGAGAATCACCCAGACACTCCGCAGGTATGGCGTGTGCTTCTAGATAAGGAATTTGAGGCAAAGCTGAAGATCATCAAGAAAGATGATGAAACAAAGAAGAGTGTGCTTCTGGCAAATACAGAATTTAAAGTATATGATCTGGATCATCAGAAATATGTCGAGCAGGTTACTACTTATCCTTCTACCAAAGTTCACAAATCATATTTTACCGATGCGAATGGATATCTGATCCTTCCGAACAATTTGAAGATCGGAAATTACAGAATCGAAGAAGTGACTGCGCCGGAGGGATATACACAGTCTTCTGCTTATGTAACGGTATCTGTAGATACTAACACAGCCTATATGATCGATCCGACCAGTAAAGATGCCATTATCGAAGTGGAATATGAGAATCATCCGGTTAAGGGAGACCTGACCATTTTCAAACAGGGAGAACTTCTTGCCGGTTATGATCATGATTTCCAGTATGAGCTGTGTGGACTGAAAGGCGTTACATTTGAAGTATATGCTGCAGAAGATATTTTTACTGCCGATCATCAGGTGGATGAAAATGGAAACCGTACCTTGTATTATGCAAAGGATGCCCTGGTGGCAAAAGTAACTACGGATGAAGATGGATATGCGTATGTGAAAGATCTTCCTCTTGGCGAATATTATGTAAAAGAATCCAAGGCACCGGAAGGATTTGTTCACAATGAGAACAGTGAAAAAGCTGTTTTTGTATATGCAGATCAGAATACCCCGGTTGTATTTGACCAGGTGTCCTTCACCAATGAAAGACAGAAAGTGTCGATTTCTGTCGAGAAACAGGATGCAGATAATGGAAATGTCGTACCGGGTGCTGTCTTCGGAATCTACAATGCCGAAGATATCATCAATAAAGATGGCCAGGTAATCATAAAAGCAGATACCCTGCTTCAGGAGATGACTTCCGATGAAGATGGTCAGGCAAAATGTACACTGGATCTGCCTCTCGGACAGTATTATGTGAAAGAGCTTCATGCTCCTGCCGGTTTTGTTTCTTCTGATGAGATCCTGAGCTTTGATGCTTCTTATCAGGGACAGGACATTCAGACCGTTGAGTTGAAAGCAGTTAAGAAAAACGAGCCGACAGTTGTGAAAATCACGAAGTCCGATATCACCACAGGCGAAGAACTGGATGGTGCGTACCTGCAGGTACTTGACCAGAATGGAAATATCATCGACAGCTGGGAGTCTTCCAAAGACGAATCCCATGTGATCAAACGTCTGACCGTTGGAGAGACCTATATACTTCGCGAACAATTTGCTCCGTATGGATATCTTGTTGCAAATGATATCACCTTTACGATTGAAGATACTGCAGAAATCCAGAAAGTGGAAATGAAAGACGAGGTGCCGGTTGCAGAACTAATCCTGAATAAAAAGGGAGAATTCCTGAATGAGGTGTCTCTTGTAGATCAGATCAAAGGTGTGGTGGAACATATTTTCCATTATATTACCGGCAGCCTGACCGATGTTACTTTCGAAGTATATGCAGAGGAAGATATCAAGGCTGCGGATGGTGTCAGCGAAGATTATTATAAGGCAGATGAGCTGGTGGCAACGATGACGACAGATGAAACCGGCATTACAAAACTGAGTAATCTTCCACTGGGCAAATACTATGTCAAAGAAGTGGGAACAGCTCACGGATATGTTTTGGATTCAGAAATCCGTCATGTGGATCTAAGCTATGTGGATCAGAATACACCGGTTGTAACCTATAATGATGACTGGAAGAATCACCGTCAGAGAGTGATCATTAATCTTGTGAAAAAGGAAAAAGATCAGGATCGTGTTCTGGAAGGCGGCGTCTTTGGTCTTTATGCCAAAGAGGATATCAAGTCTTCTACCACCGGAAAAGTACTGATTGAGGCAGATGAGATTATCGAGCTGAAATCAACTGATGCTGAAGGAAAGATCACCTTTATGACAGATCTTCCGATTGATGCTGAATACTATGTAAAAGAGCTATATGCGCCAGCCGGATTTGTAAATGCAGAGGAAGTACAGGAATTTACTGTTTCCTATGCCGGTGAAAATGAAGATTCTGTTGTTGTCGATCTTACTTTTGAGGATGAAGCAACGACAGTTGAGATCACGAAGACCGATCTGACTGGTGGAAAGGAAATTCCGGGCTGCAAGCTGAAACTGGTGGATGAGGATGGAAATACCGTTGAAGAGTGGACTTCCACAGAAGAGGCTCATGTCATCAAAGAACTGGTAGTTGGTAAGAAATATACTCTGGTAGAAACGCAGCCTGCAGATGGATACGTGACAGCAGAAAGTATAGAGTTTACCGTAGAGAATACTGCTGAGATTCAGAAGCATCAGATGAAGGATGATGTGACAAAAGTGGAAATCTCTAAACAGGATATTGCAGGGAAGGAACTTCCGGGTGCTAAACTCACAATCCTGGACAAGGATGGAAAGGTTGTGGAAAGCTGGACTTCCACAAAAAAAGCACATCATATTGAAATGCTTCCGATTGGAAAATACACGCTTCGTGAAGAAACCGCACCGGATGGATATCTGGTTGCCAATGATGTGGAATTTGAAGTGAAGGATACCGGAGAGGTTCAGCATGTAACAATGGTGGATGAAGCAAAACCGGCTGTTCAGGCTGATACACCGAAAACAGGGGATGAACGCAACATGAAATTGTGGCTGCTCCTGCTCGGTATCGGTGCCGGTGGTCTTGGAGTCGCTTTTGGAATCAGAAGAAAGCGTAAATAGTAACTTAGAAACAAAATAATGACGAACCAGAAGCATAAGGGCATTTGTGGAAATCGGAAAGGAGATCCATGAATGCCCTTAATGCATTTCAGAAAGATGAGGAAAAACATGGGAAGAAAAGAAACGATATTACCGGGAGCAAAGATTGATGGAAGAAAGTATCTGGAAGACAAGCCAAAGTCTTGTGACTACTGCTACTGGTGGCAGGGCAAAAACAAAGGTTGTATTCTGCCGGAATGTTATTACCTGATGCCGGAGGAAAAGAAGGAGCCAAATGATTATGAGGAAGGGAACTGCAGAACCTGCCCTTATGGGAAGCATACACCCTGTATCGGATACTGTATTGCAAAGCTCCAAAAAGAAATGCGCGGGAAAAAAGGAGGCGGATGCTATGATACCGATGCTGCGAGTGGAAGTTAAAAATGACCGTCCCTTAATCTGTGCCAGAGAACTGTATGAGGCTCTGGGTATTAAGACACAGTACAGTGTCTGGATCGACCGTATTATTTCCCTTGGTTTTGTGAGTGGTCAGGACTTTTATCCAAAAATGAATAAAAGTACCGGTGGCAGATGCAGTGTTGATCATTATATTACAGTGGATATGGCAAAACACATCTGTATGCTCCTTCGAAATGAGAAAGGAAAACTGTATCGCCAGTATTTTCTGGAGCTGGAAAAAGCATGGAATCAGCCGGAACAGGTGATGGCAAGAGCATTGCAGCTGGCCAATTCCCAGATTGCAAAGCTGCAGGAACAATGTACGGAGCTTGGCGACCAGCTGATCAAACATCAGATGCTTCTGGAAGATATGGCACCAAAGGCTGCTTATCTGGATCTGATCATGAATTCCCCCTCATCTGTTCTGGTCACACAGATTGCAAAAGATTATGGATACAGCGCGGTTTCATTTAACCGGCTTCTTCATGATTTTAGGATCCAGTATAAAGTTAATGACCAATGGGTGTTATATGCTGATTATGCCGGGAAGGGTTATGTCCAGAGCAGAACAATCTATATGCATCCAAACCGCACCGGCCCGGTCGTGAGGATCCAGACAGAATGGACACAGAAAGGCAGAAGATTTTTATATGAGTTTTTAAAAGAACAGGGAATTCTTCCCCTGATTGAGAAGGAAGGTGGATAAATGCAGGAAGAGGTAAATGAGAAGATTATTACGCTCAGTGTACAGGGAGCCAGGATTACTGCTTCTATGGTAAAAGCAGCCATGAGAAAGTTTCTTATGGAGCTGGAGCGTGAAGGACAGAAATCATCGCAGATCAAACAGGCAGAAAAGCAGGGACAGGCCAGGGAGCGTGGGATTGAAAAAGAAAAGCAAAGACAGGAAAAGAAAAAGCCCCATGGCAAGCAGACAATCAAGCAGCTGCAGGAACAGGGAGCGCAGCTGACCAATATTCAGATCACAAACCAGAATATCAAATCCTTTGACCGGGTTGCCCGTAAATATGGCATTGATTACAGCCTGAAAAGGGACGACAGTGTGACACCACGAAGATATCTGGTGTTCTTTAAGGCGAAGGATGTGGATGTGATGACAGCTGCATTTAAGGAATATGCAGGAGTTTCCATGAAGAAATCCAAAAAGCCTTCTGTGCGGAAGAAACTGCAGAAGTCTGTGCAGAAGATGAACGTTAAACACCGCCAGAGAGAAAAAGTGAAACAGAAAGTGAGGGGACAGCAGCGATGAGTAAAAAGAAACCAAAAGCCAGAAGTCCGGGAAAGTTGGAAACAGCAATCCAGCAAAGCTTATCAAAGGTCAGTGTTAAAAAGCTGGTTGCTATGAATATTCCCTATCTCATCGCTTTCTATGTGGTAGAGAAATGTGCATGGCTTTACCGGCACTGTATCGGCGGAACTGTGGTTCAAAAGCTTGGTGTTATGCTGATGAATCTTCCAGTAGCTTTCCGGTCGTGGATACCAAGCTTCCACATCCGGGATCTTTTAGCCGGTATCATCGGGGCGTTACTTCTCCGCTGTGTTGTGTACATGAAAGGGAAAAATGCAAAAAAGTTCCGGCAGGGCGAAGAATACGGTTCTGCAAGATGGGGAAATGAAAAAGACATTGAACCATTTATTGATCCGGTATTTGAAAATAATATCATCCTGACACAGACGGAGAGGCTGACTATGAACAGCCGCCCGAAACTTCCGAAGTATGCAAGAAACAAAAATGTGATCGTCATCGGTGGATCCGGATCCGGTAAAACACGATTCTATGTGAAGCCCAACCTCATGCAGATGCCGGATAACGTATCGTATGTGGTCACAGATCCGAAAGGTACCATTATTGTTGAATGCGGCACAATGTTAGTCCGGCATGGATACCGGATCAAGGTACTGAATACGATCAATTTCAAAAAGTCCATGCATTACAACCCATTCCATTATATTCGGAGTGAGAAAGACATTTTGAAACTGGTGAATACGATCATTGCAAATACGAAAGGAGAAGGTGAAAAAGCAGCTGAGGATTTCTGGATAAAAGCGGAACGTCTTCTGTACACCGCCCTTATTGGATATATCTGGTATGAAGCACCGGAGGAAGAACAGAACTTTGCTACTCTTCTGGAATTTATCAATGCCAGTGAAACCAGGGAAGAGGATGAAGAATTTAAAAATGCTGTGGATGAACTGTTTGAGGAACTGGAAGCGGAGAATCCGGAACATTTTGCAGTACGCCAGTACCGCAAATATAAGCTGGCAGCCGGAAAAACTGCCAAATCTATCTTAATTAGCTGTGGTGCCAGATTAGCCCCATTTGATATTGCAGAGCTTCGGGAGCTGACACGATACGATGAGATGGAGCTTGACATGCTGGGAGACCAGAAGACAGCCATGTTTGTCATTATCAGTGATACAGATGACACCTTCAACTTTATTGTTGCTATCATGTATACCCAGCTTTTCAATCTGCTTTGCGATAAAGCAGATGATGAGCATGGAGGAAGATTGCCTTATCATGTCCGTCTGTTGCTGGATGAGTTCAGTAATATCGGGCAGATTCCAAAATTCGACAAGCTGATTGCTACGATCCGAAGCCGCGAAATATCGGCTTCTATTATTTTGCAGTCACAGTCCCAGCTAAAAACAATCTATAAGGATGCGGCAGAAACCATCATAGGCAACTGTGATACGGTCTTATTTCTTGGTGGAAAAGAAAGTTCTACCCTAAAGGAGATATCCGAGACACTGGGGAAAGAGACCATTGATCTGTATAACACATCAGATACCAGAGGGAATAACCGCTCCTATGGACTGAATTATCAGAAGACAGGAAAAGATCTGATGAGCCGGGATGAGCTGGCAGTCATGGATGGCAATAAGTGTATCCTGCAGCTTCGGGGTGTTCGTCCGTTTTTCAGTGACAAATATGATATTACGAAGCACAGAAGGTATAAGGAACTTTCTGATTACAACAGGAAAAATGAGTTCGATATCGAAAAGTATCTGGAACACAAGCTGGTTATTTCCAGGGATACAGCATTTGAAATGCATGAATACGAAATAACGAAAGAAGACATTGCAGCCATAGAGGCTGAGGAAGGAGAACGATATGTGGATTAGAACAATGAGACGCAGGGGGAGAAGTGAATCCCTCTTTGTATTTGAATTTACTTCTATTGAAGAGGATTATATTCCGTTTATCTTTCACATGGAGAAGATTGCAGCATTGATCCCCACGGAAAAGTGTAAAGCATATTTTGGTGAGCTGATCGATAAGCTCCGGTCCAGATGTGATAACCGATATGCCGCAGGAGAGGTGGTAGCTTCGACATTTTTATTTGATGATGAAATGGCAGAGCTGACAACTCATATGGCATATCTGCTTCTGCTTGTGGAGCCTGTAAAGAAATAGGAAGCAGACAGTATTAAGAACCGTTCCATAGGGAGCGGATTTTTTTGTTTGATGGAGGTTTGTATGAGGATAAGAAACAGATCGCCCTGTTCCTGGGGAGACAGGAACACCGGAAAAAGAAAGAAGAAAAGAAAAATCAAATGAAGGAGGAAAAAATATATGGGATTTTTTACGAGCGCAATTAATATTTTGCAGACATTGGTAGTTGCCATCGGGGCCGGCCTTGGAGTCTGGGGTGTCATCAACCTGATGGAAGGTTATGGAAATGACAATCCGGGGGCAAAGTCTCAGGGAATCAAACAGTTCATGGCTAATTAAAGGGAACAAAAAGAAAGGAAAAGCACAATCCAGACGGTATCAGCGGCAGTCTACAAGAATAAATTGTGATTACACAAGATTGGTGCTATAATAAGAGAAAAGTTCCTGCCGGGGCAGCCGCCCCGGTGGTATGGATAGAAA